>NZ_WBKS01000001.1:0-196572 GCF_008868145.1 Micromonospora sp. AMSO1212t | reverse complement strand
CGAGTTATAGTACGGTCTAGTGGGCTTGGAGAGGTGTATAAGAGATAGATGTGGGGGTGGGTGGTGAGGGTGTTTTCGATTTCGCCGAGTTCGATGCGTTGGCCGTTGATTTTGACTTGGTGGTCGTTGCGGCCGAGGTATTCGAGGGTGCCGTCGGGGTTCCAGGTGGCGATGTCGCCGGTGCGGTAGAGGCGTTGGCCGGTGGTGGGGTGGGTGATGAAGGTGTGGTTGGTGAGGTCGTCGCGGTGGTGGTAGCCGCGGGCGAGGCAGGTGCCGGCGAGGTGGAGTTCGCCGGGGATGCCGATGGGGGTGGGTCGGTGGTGGGGGTGGAGGACGTGGCATTGGGTGTTGGCGATGGGTTGGCCGATGGGGATGGTGGGGTCGGTGTGGTGGGGGTGGCATTGCCAGTAGGTGACGTCGACGGCGGCTTCGGTGGGGCCGTAGAGGTTGTGGAGTTCGGCGTCGAGGTGGGTGAAGAAGCGGTCGCGTAGGTCGGCGGTGAGGGCTTCGCCGCTGCAGAAGACGCGGGTGAGGGTGGTGGGTGCGGTGGTGGTGTCGAGGTGGTTGAGGAAGTGGCGGAGCATGGCGGGGACGAAGTGGACGGTGGTGATGTTTTCGCTGGTGATGGTGTGGGTGAGGTAGGCGTTGTCGCGGTGTCCTTCGGGTCGGGCGAGGACGAGGCGGGCGCCGACCATGAGGGGCCAGAAGAACTCCCAGACGGAGACGTCGAAGGTGTAGGGGGTTTTCTGCAGGACGGCGTCGTGGGCGTGCAGTGGGTAGGTGTGTTGCATCCAGCGCAGCCGGTTGTCGATGGCGCGGTGTTCGACCATGACGCCTTTGGGTTGGCCGGTGGAGCCGGAGGTGTAGATGACGTAGGCCAGGTTGTCGGGGGTGACCGTGGTTTCGGGTGGGGTGTCGGGGTGGGTGGCGACGGTGGGCCAGTCGGTGTCCAGGGCCAGGTGGGTGGTGGTGTCGGGGAGCCGGTCGGTGAGGTGGTGCTGGGTGAGCACGACGGGCACGTCGGTGTCGTCGATGAGGTAGCGCAGGCGTTCGCGGGGGTGGTCGGGGTCCAGGGGGACGTAGGCGGCGCCGGCTTTGAGGGTGGCCAGTAGGGCCACGACGAGTTCGGTGCTGCGCTGGGCGCAGATGCCGACGAGCCGGTCGGGTCCGGCGCCGAGGTCGATGAGGTGCCGGGCGAGTTGGTTGGCGCGTCGGTCCAGTTGCGCGTAGGTGAGGTCGGCGCCGGCGTAACGCACGGCGACCGCGTCGGGAGTGCGGGCGGCCTGCCGGCTGATCGTCTCGTGCAGACACGCCGCGGGTCCGTAGTCCACCGCCGTGTCGTTGAACGAGTCCAGCAGCCGCTGTTCCTCCTCGTCCAGCAACGGCAGCCGACTCACCGGCAGCCCCGGATCAGCCACCGCAGCGGCCAGCACCCGACCCAGATGAGCGACCAACCGCCGAACCCGACCCTCCCCGAACAACTCCGTCGAGTACTCGACGAGCACTTCGAGTTCGTCGTCGGGGCCCTGAATGGCGGTCACCGTCATGTCGAACCGCGACCGGGTGGTGTGGAAGGGGAGCATTTCCCCGGGCACCTCACCCAATCCGAAACCCGAATCCGCCGGGCCCGACGAACGCAGGGAGAAGGTGGTTTGGAAGAGGGGGTTGCGGCTGGGGTCGCGTGGGGGTTTGAGGTGGCTGACGAGGGTGCTGAAGGGGATGTCCTGGTGTTGCAGGGCGCCGAGGACGGTGTCGTTGCAGCGGTTGATCAGGGTGTGGAAGTCGGGGTCGCCGGTGAGGTCGGTGCGGAGCACGACGGTGTTGGCGAAGTAGCCGACGAGGGGTTCGACTTCGGGGTGGTGGCGGCCGCTGAACACGGAGCCGACGGTGATGTCGGTCTGGCCGGTGTAGCGGGACAGGACCACGGTGAAGCCGGCCAGGAGGGTGGCCAGGAGGGAGGCGTGGTGGTCGGTGGCGAGTCGGCGCAGACGGTGGCCGAGGTCGCGGGGTAGGTGGGCCCGGTAGCTGGCGCCGGCCCAGGTGCGTTCGGCGGGGCGGGGCCGGTCGGTGGGCAGGTCGAGGGTGGGCAGGTCGTGCAGATTGCGTTCCCAGTAGGTCAGGTGTTCGCGCAGGGTGTCGCCGGTGAGGTGGCGGCGTTGCCAGGCGGCGACGTCGGCGGGTTGGACGGTCAGCGGGGGGAGCTGGGGTTGCCGGCCCTGGGTGAGGGCCTGGTAGGCCTCGGACAGTTCGTGGGTGAGGATGCTGACCGACCAGCCGTCGGTGACGGCGTGGTGCAGGCTCAGCAGCAGCACGTGGTCGTCGGTGTCCAGGCGCAGCAGGGCGGCGCGCAGCAGCGGGCCGGTGGCCAGGTCGAACGGTCGTTGGGCCTCGGTGTCGGCGTGACGCACCGCTTCGGTGAACGGGTCGTGGGCGGTGGACAGGTCGATCACCGGCAGGTCCGGGCCGTCGCCGGCGGGGTCGATGAGCAGGCGGGGACTGCCGTCGGCCGCGGTGGTGAACCGGGTCCGTAACGCCTCGTGCCGGACGGTCAGCAGCCGCAGCCCCGACCGCAACGCCGCCACGTCCAGCTCACCACGCAGCCTCAACGCGAACGGCACGTTGTAGACCGTCTGCCCCGGATCCAACCGGTCCAGGAACCACAACCCCTCCTGCTGGAACGACGGCAACAACGGCTCGTCCCGCGACACCACCGGCACACCCCGCTGCACCGACACCCGCTCCCGCAACCGCCGCCGCAACAACTCCTGCTTGACGTCGGACAGCATCGACACTCGATCCGTCGTGGCGTCCTCTCGCCGCATCTGCGTCATGGCCCCTCGCTCATCGGTCGCGGGAATCTGATCCGGAACGCTTTTCACGCTAGGTAGCGCGGAGGGCGGCGTCTGCCTCGTGACGTTGATTCGGCGGAGGCTCCTGGCTTGCAGTTGAGCGGCTCAAACGCATTTTCCGAGGTATTCGGCGCCATCATTTCGCTTACCTTGATGGCGTCACCGGGCCGAGTGCCCGGGTTGGCGGTAGCGTCGGTATGCCCGGGACGTCCCCCGCCCCGAGCCCGCCGTTCGCCGGGCGCGCCTTTCGCACGGCAACCCCCCTTGACGTACGCCAGCCCGCAGTGGAGGACCGCAGGTGAAGGCATCAGCAGACGCCCCGTTGAACCGCAACGCCAGCTTCCTCAAGTTGTGGGGCGGGCAGTCGGTCGCGCTGCTGGGCAGCAAGGTGTCGCAGTTGGCGCTGCCGTTGGTGGCGATCTACACCCTGGATGCCAGCCCGTCTATGGTCGGCCTGATCGGCACCGCGACGTTCCTGCCGTACCTGTTGTTCGCGCTCTGGGCGGGCGCCTGGATCGACAGGCGCCGCCGGCTCCCCATCATGATCACCACCGACGTGGTGCGTGGCGTTGTCCTGCTCGGCATCCTCGGCCTGGCGGTGACCGGCACGCTGACCATGTGGATCATGCTCGGCCTGGTCTTCGTGTTCAGCACCTGCTCGGTGCTTTTCGAGCTCTGCTACTACTCGTTCGTCCCGTCGATCGTTCCCTCGCGTGACCTCGTCGCGGCGAACAGCCGGTTGCAGGCCAGCGACTCGGTCGCCGAAGTCGGTGGTCCCGGCCTCGGCGGCGTGCTGGTGCAACTGCTCACCGCACCGTTCGCGCTGGTGGCGCAGATGATCTCGTTCGTCGTGTCGGCCGTGACGCTGGCGTCGATCCGGGATCGGGAGCCGCAGCCCGAGCCGCCTGCCGGGGGCGCTCCGCCGATCATGGCCCAGATCCGTCAGGGCCTGGTGACCGTCGTACGCGCCCCGTTGCTGCGTACCCTCGTGGTGAGCGCCGCCCTCTACAACTTCTTCGCCAACTGGGTGATGGCGTTGTTCCCGGTCTTCGCCGTCCGGGCGCTGGACCTCAACGCCGCGACGATCGGTCTGATCCGCTCCTGCGGGGCGATCGGTGGCGTGCTCGGCGCCGTCGCCGCCGGACGGCTGATCGCGCGGCTGGGCATCGGCCGCTCGTACCTGGCGTCGATCGTCCTGCCGTTCGTGGCGTTCGTCGTCATCGCCGTGACGCCGGCGAACACGGTGTTCACCGTGGTGGTGCTGACCCTGGCGTTCGCCGCCAGCGGCTTCCTCGTCGTGTCGAACGTGGTCGCGATCAGTGTCCGGCAGACCATCACCCCCACCGACCTGCTCGGTCGGATGAACGCCACCTACAAGTTCATCTCCTACGGGGTGATCGCCCTGGGCACCTTCGCCGGCGGAGTGGTCGGCGACCTGCTCAGCCTCCGGGCCGGCATGATCATCGGTGCGGTGGGCCTGGTGCTCAACGTGCTCTGGATCCTGGCCAGCCCGCTGCGGCCCATGCATGAGCTGCCGGAGCCGGTCGACGAGACGCCGGCGTCGGGGCCGGAGTCCGGGGCCGACCGGGAGACGCCGACATCGCGCGAGGTGCTCGGAGACGCGCCGGCCAGCCGGGGCTGAGCACCTTCCGTCAGTGCCTCCGCCCCGGCCCACCGACCACACGCGGTCAGTTGGAGTTGACCAGCCCGGCCTGATAGGCGAAGGAGACGAGCTGGGCGCGGTCTCTGACCTGGAGCTTGCATCGCAGCCGGTAGATGTGGGTCCGCACCGTCGCCACGCCGATGTAGAGCTTGCTCGCGATCTGCTCGACCGACAGCCCCTGCGCGGTGAGTAGCAGGATCTCCCGCTCCCTGGTGGTGAGCGTCATGGCCAGGGTGGCCAGCGGCCGCGGCCGCTCGCTCTCGTGCTTGCGGAACCAGTCGAGCAGCCGCCGGGCCACCGACGGGCCGAGCATCGCCTGCCCCCGGGCCACCGCCCGGATCGCGAGCACCAGCTCCTCGCGGCTGGCGTCATCCGACAACAGCGCGTTGGCTCCGGCCCGCAGCACCTCCGTGTGCGTCTCCTCGGAGTCCTCGACCGCGTACACCACCACCGGGGGGTTTGTCTGTTCGTTGTCGCCGCGCAGCCGGCGGGTCAGGTCGGTGCCCGACATTCCGCGCAGCCGTAGGCCGGTCACCACGGCGTCGGGCCGTTCGGAGCGTACGAGCATCAGGGCGTGCACACCGCTGTCCGCCACACCCACGATCTCGAAGTCGGGCTCCGCCGACAGCAGACGCTGCAAGCCAGCGGTGACCAGCGGTCGCTCGTCGCAGATGAGTACCCGAAGCGCCATCCTGGGAACACCCCCGTTTGTCCGGCTCTCCCATCGGCAGCCGAGGGAGGGCCCTGTGCGAACGGCAGGCCGTGGAATATTCACGAGCCTGATTGTGGGGAGTATGTGCCCTACGACAACTGTACTATTCGGCGCATGCGTGCTTACTTTCCGTTACTGGATTCCTTGGGGTTGCCCGAAGCGCGTTGACCTGCCTGTTTCCGGCCGGGCACACAGAATTCCGCTTACGGCTTTCGGATGATGGGACGCGGCGGGCGAAAGGGTCCGCCATCTGGAACGTCGCCGTCCGGCTTGACGCTCTGTGGCCGGCGCCACGAACGGCCCGCGCCGGCACCCGTGCTACCGGTCCAGGTCGGCGAGGACCGCCGCCAGTACGGGACCGAGCTGCCTCAGGGCCGGGGTGCGCATCATGCGGTGGTGCGTCGTGGCGATCTCGTGCGTGGTGATGTGACCGCCGATGTAGGGACGCCACTGATCCGCCAACCCGGACGGGCCGGCCGTGCAGAGCAGCAGGTCGCCCCCGAACACGCTCGGCGTGAAGCGGCTCTGCAGCCGCAGGCTGTGCCGGACGTTGGCGGTGATCCGCTCGACGGTGTGGTCCGGGAGGCTGGCCTGGTCGAGTTCATCCCCGAGCGCCTGCTCGATGCTGCCGTCCGGGAGTTCCTCGCCGGTCCGGTCCACGACCGGGGGCACATCCAGGATCGCCAGCAACGACACCTTCTCGCCGGCCTGCTCGAGGCGGACCGCGAGCGCGTGGGCGACCAGACCGCCGAACGACCAGCCCAGCAACTGGTAGGGGCCCTCCGGTTGCACCCGCCTGATGTGGGACAGGTAGTCCTCGGCCATCTGCTCGACGCTCTCCGGCATCACGTCCCCGTCGACGAGACCGGCCGCCTGCAGCCCGTAGAGCGGCGTCTCCGGGTCGACGTGGTGCAGCAGGCCCGCGTACGACCAGCTCATCCCGCTCGACGGATGGATGCAGAACACGGGAGGCAGGCTGCCGTGCCCCCGCAGCGCGAGCAGCGTGTCGAAGGCTCCGCCCCTGGTGTCGCCCGCGATCGACCGGGCCAGCCCCGCGGCCGTCGGAGCATGGAACAGCGCGCCCACGCCCACGTCCACCCCCAGCACCGTGCGCACCCTGCTGATCAGGCCGGCCGCCAGCAGCGAGTGTCCGCCCAGCTCGAAGAACCCGTCGTCCGGGCCCACCTCGTCGAGACCGAGCACCTCGGCGAAGAGCTGGCACAACGCCGCCTCCATCGGCGAATGCGGGCCACCGGCCGCCCCGGCGAACACCGGCTCCGGCAGCCGCCTGCGGTCGAGTTTCCCGTTGGGCAGCAGCGGGAGGTCGTCGAGGACCATGACCACGGCCGGCACGAGGAAGGCGGGCAACCGCTCGGCGGCGAACCCGCGCGCCACGACGCCCAGGTCCGGCGCGGCGTCCGGTTCCGGTGTCACGTATCCCACCAGGCACGGCTCGCCCCGGCTGTCCGACCGGACGACCACCGCGGCCCGCGCCACCCCCGGGCATCCGCCGAGCACCGCCTCCGCCTCGCCCGGTTCCACCCGGAACCCACGGATCTTCACCTGGTCGTCGGACCGGCCCCGGAACTCGAGGTAGCCGTCCGGATGCCAGCGGGCCAGGTCGCCGGTGCGGTACATCCGACCACCCGGCGGGCCGTACGGGTCGGGCACGAACCGCTCGGCCGTCAGCCCGGGACGGTTGCCGTATCCCCGGGGCAGGCCCGCGCCGGCGGTGTACAGGTCACCAACGACCCCGACCGGCACCGGGCGCAGGCCGACATCGAGCACGTAGGCGCGAAGGTTCGGCAGCAGCCGCCCGATGGGCACGGGCGAGGGCCAGCCGGCGACGTCGCCGTCCAAAGTGTGCGCCGTGACGACCTGAGCCTCGGTCGACCCGTAGTTGTTGTGCAGCCGGCGGCCCGGCAGGCGTCCGCAGAACGCCCTGACCTGGCGGCTCACCGTCAGCGCCTCGCCGGCTTGGACGATGTCTCGCAGGTCCGGCAGGTCGGCGTGCAGCTCGTTGGCGGCGCCGGCGAGCGCGTCGATCAGCAGGTTCGGCGCGAACAACTCGTTGACCCGGTGCCGTTCGAGCCACCGGACCAGCCGTGGCGGATCCGTGCGCACGTCGCCCGGCACGATCACCAGGGTGCGACCGGACGTCAGCGCGGACAGCATCTCCTGGAGTGACACGTCGAAGCTCAACGAGGCGAACTGCGCGGTGCGGATCCCGGGACCCGGGCCGAGCACCGTGTTGTGCCACTCGAACATGTTCACCATGACGTCCGGCGTCATGACCACGCCCTTCGGCCGCCCGGTGGAGCCGGAGGTGTAGATGACGTACGCCGGGGTCAGCCGGTGCACGGGCGCGATCCGCTCGTCGTCGCGCACCGGATGGGCGGGGTAGGCCGCCAGGTCGGTGTCGTCGACGGCGACGCACGCGTACGCGCCGTCGGGCACCGAGGCGCGCAGGTCCGTGGTGGTCAGCACGGTCACCGGGCTCGCGTCGCCCAGCATGAACGCGATCCGCTCAGCCGGATAGTCCGGATCGATCGGCAGGTACGTGCCGCCCGCCTTGAGGATCGCCGTCAGACAGGTCACGACGTCCGCCGACCGCCGGATCAGCACGGCGACCGTCCGTTCCGGGCCGACGCCGTGGTCGATGAGCAGCCGCGCCAGCCGGTTTGCCCGCTCGGCCAGCTCGGCGTAGGTCACCTGGCTGTCGCCGTGGACGACGGCCACCGCATCCGGTGCGCGTGCCACCTGCTCGTCGAACAGGTCCGCGAGCGGGGCGAACGGTACGGCCCGGGCCGTGTCGTTCCAGTCGACCAGAACTCGCCGACGCTCGTCCTCGGTGAGCAGCTCGATCTGGGCCAGGGGCCGCTCCGGTTCGGCGGCCACCGCGGTCAGCAGCCGGCGCAGACGCGTCACGAGGGACACGGCCGTTCCGCGGTCGAACACGTCGGTGTTGAACTCGATCGTGCCGTCGAGCCGGTCCTCCCGGTCGGTGAAGTGCAGGAAGAGGTCGAACTTGGACGTCCCCGTCGGGATGAATCCCTCCTCGGTCACGGTCAGTCCGTCCATCGGGATTTCGGTGGGCGGCGCCTTCTGCAGGCCGAGGAACACCTGGAACAGGGACTGGTGGGCACGGGAGCGAGTCGGGTTGAGCATGTCGACCACGTGGTCGAAGGGCACGTCCTGATGCGCGTAGGCGTCCACGTCCACGTCCCGGACCCGGGCGAGCAGGCGCCGGAACGTCGGAACGTCGGAGCAGTCGGTGCGCAGGACGAGCGTGTTGACGAAGAAGCCGACCAGGTCGTCCAGCGCCTCGTCGGTACGCCCGGCGACCGACGTGCCGACCGGGATGTCGGCGCCCGCGCCGAGCCGCGCGAGCAGCGCCACCAGACCGGCGTGCAGCACCATGAACAGGCTGGCGTCGTGCGTGGCGGCGAGCGTGGCCAGCGCGGCACGCAGGTCCGCGTCCCAACTGAACCCGTGGAGGTCGCCCTGGTGGGTCTCGACGGCGGGATGCGGCCGGTCGACGGGCAGCGGGATGCGGTCGGGCAGCCCCGACAGTGTGTGCCGCCAGTAGTCCAGCTGCGTGCTCCGGATGCTGTCGGGACGGGACGGGTCGCCGAGCAGCTCACGCTGCCAGAGCGTGTAGTCCACGTACTGCACGGGAAGCTCCGCCCAGGCGGGCGCCGCGCCGGCGCGCCGGGCGTCGTACGCGGCGCGGAGGTCCCGGACCAAGGGTGCGAGGGACCAGCCGTCCGCCGCGATGTGGTGCAGCAGCACCACGAGGAGGTGATCGTCGTCCGTGACCTCGACCAGCCAGGCCCGGATCGGGAGTTCACGAGCGAGGTCGAAGGTGTTGCGGGCCAGCGGCCGTAGCACGCGGTCGAGGTCCTTCCCGTCCGCCCGCACCGATTCGACGTCCAGGTGGGCGGCGGCGGCCGGGATCACCTGTTGCCACGGCACGCCGTCGGTCTCGGGGAACACGGTGCGCAGGCTCTCGTGGCGTGCGACCACGTCGTTCAGCGCGGCCCGGAGGGCGGCGCCGTCCAGCCGGCCCTGCAGGCGCAGGGCCAGCGAGATGTTGTACGTCGGCGAGGGTCCCTCCAGACGGTGCAGGAACCACATCCTGGCCTGGGCGGGGGCCAGCGGCACCCGCTCGGGCCGCGGCATCGGCCGCAGCCTGAGCCGGCGTTCCCGGGCCTGCGCCACGACGTCCGCCAAGAGCGCGGGTGTGGGCGCGTCGAACGGCGCCCGCATGCCGAGTTCCACCCCGAGCACCGAACGCACCCGGCTGACCAGCCGCGTCACCAGCAGCGAATGCCCGCCCAGGTCGAAGAAGTTGTCCTCGGCGCCGACCCCGTCGAGGCCGAGGACCTCGCCGAACAATCCGCACAGCTCGCTCTCCACGGGTGTCCGGGTGGCGCGCGACAGGGTACGGAACGTCGGCGTGGGGAGGGCCCGCCGGTCGACCTTCCCGGTGGGCGCGAGGGGGAACGTCTCGGAGACCACGACGGCCACGGGCACCATGTAGGCGGGTAGCCGCCGTTCGACGAACTCCTTCGCCGCCGCGCTCAGTCTCTCCCGGTCCACGGGGGCGCCGGCCGGGTCTGGCATGACGTGCCCGATCAGGCACTGCTCGCCCCGTGCGTCCGTACCGGCGACGACCACCGCACCGGCCACGGCGGGGCAGCGCGCGAGGACCGACTCGACCTCGCCCAGTTCGATCCGGAAGCCACGGATCTTGATCTGGTCGTCGGCCCGCCCCAGGTATTCGAGGCCGCCGCTGCCCAGTCGCACCAGGTCACCGGTCCGGTACAACCGTTCACCGGCACGGCCGAACGGATCCGGCACGAAGCGTTCGGCAGTCAGCCCGCCGCGACGCCAGTACCCCCATCCCAGGCCGGAACCACCGACGTACAGCTCACCCGTCACGCCCGGCGGCACGAGATCCATCTTCTCGTCCAGCACGTAGCAGCGGTATCCGGGCAGCGGCCGGCCGATCTGGCTGTGCGCGGAGAGTCGGTCGCGATCGAGCGCGGCATGAGTGACGTGGACCGTGGTCTCGGTGATGCCGTACATGTTGACCAGTTCGGGTTGGTGCGGGTCGTGCCGTCCGTACCACTGATCCAGCCTCGCCAGGTCGAGCGCCTCGCCCCCGAAGATCACGTAGCGCAGCGCGAGCCGGTTCGAGGTGACCGGGTCCTCGGCGTCGGCCCGCATCAGTTCGTAGAACGCCGACGGGATCTGGTTGAGCACAGTGACGCGCCGTTCGGCCAGCAGGCGCAGGAGATCGGGCGGAGACTGGGCGATCTCGGTCGGCACCACGACGAGCGTGCCGCCGTGCAGCAGGGCGCCCCACATCTCCCAGACCGAGAAGTCGAAGGCGTACGAGTGGAACAACGTCCAGGTGTCTCCCGGACCGAAGTCGAACAGCTCGCCCGCCGCGGTGAACAGCGCCACGACGTTGCGGTGCGGGACGACCACGCCCTTCGGCCGGCCGGTCGACCCGGAGGTGTAGATCATGTAGGCGGCGTCGTCCGCCCGTGGCGACGAGGGCAACCCTCCGCCCGGGCCGTCGGCCAGTCGGGCCGCGACCGCCGGGTCGTCGAGGTGGATCCGCTCGGGGCCGGCCGGGTGGACGCCCGGCTCGCCCGGGTCGATGTCCCCACCGTGCTCCGGCGGCAGCCGGTCGACCAGCAGGAGCGCGGGCGGAACCGGGTGACCGGGCAGCGCGGCGGTGACGGCGGCGCGGAGGTCGTCCAGGAACGCGGTACGACCGCGCCACCGCTGCCCTGACTCCGGGTCGCCGGTCGCCGGGCGGTCGGTGGCGACACCACCACCGGCGGCGGGCCGGGTGGCGTAGACGTTGTGGAGCGCGGTGTCGCTCAGGAGCCGGTCCTGCGCATGGGTCACCTCGTACCCGCGCCCCCGCAGCAGGGTCAGCACGCTCGCCAGGCGGTCGTCGACGTCGTGCACCTCGACGACCACTTGGCGGATGAGGGGCCAGTGCTCGTCGTCGATGCCCTGGAGAACTTCGTACTCGGCGCTCTCCACGTCAACCTTCAGCAGGTCGATGCGCTCGACGCCGCGCTCCCGTACGACGTCGGAGAGCGTGCGCAGCGGACAGGTGAAACGTTCGCTGGACAGGCCGGCGTCGACCAGCTCGTCGAGGTCCTCGTCACTGATGCCCGTGTCGTCACCGGGCGTGTCGAGGAGGTGGTCGGATCGGTTGCGCAGGTAGGACCGGACCAGGTCATGCGCCGCCTCGGGGCTGGTACGGCTGGACGAGATGACCGTGTTGTGCGGGTAGAAGGTGAACGTCTCCTCGCCGGCCTTCGCGGCGAGCCCGTACGGGAGCGCGGTGGCGGGCAGGTCGTGCAGCTCGACGTTGCGGCGCAGGGACTCGTACAGAGGCGGGATCGGTTCGAAGGCGAAGACGGTGGCGCGGGGCCAGTGCAGGCCGGCGAACAGCGTGAACATACCGATGTTCGCGCCGACGTCGAAGATCACGTCGCCGTCACGGACGCTGATGCCGTGTCGCAGGTACCCGCGCCGGGTGAAGATCTCCTCGAAGAGGAATTCGGTCTCGCTCTTGTTCTGGTGGAACATCTCCACGCCGTTGGGCAGCGTGTGGACCTGTCGCAGCGCGTCCGGGTCGGCACCGGCGAGGCGGCGCACGGCACCCGCGCGATCGTGCGCGGGTACCACGTACGCGACCGGTCCGGAGTCGGCTCCGCCGCCGTCGTGGGCGAGCACCCGGGCCTCCTCGACGGCCGAGTGGCCGGTGAGGACCGCCTCCATCCCGCCCAGGTCGGCGTCACCGGGGCCGAGCACGTCCGACGTGCCGACGACCACGACGGGCTCCGAGTCCCGCAGCATCCACGCCACGCGCTCCTCGGGAAAGGCCGGGTCCAACGGCACGTAGGCGGCTCCGCACTTCAGGACGGCGAGCAGTACCATCGGCACGTCCACCGACCGGTGCAACCGCACCCCGACGAACGTGCCCGGGCGGGCACCGTGCTCGGTCAGCAGCCGGGCCAACCGGTCGGCCCGGCGGTCGAGCTCGCGGTACGACACCGAGTCCCGGCCGCATGCCAGCGCGAGCGCGTCCGGCCGCTGTCGCACCTGCGCTTCGAAGAGGTCCACGAGGCTCGCGGTCACGGCCGCGGCTCCACCGGGCGATGCGACGACAGGAGAGTCACACTCGGCTCCTTCTCTTCGGCGCCAGGCCACTCCGCGCCGGAACTTCCCATTCCGGACGGAGGTCAGGAACTGACTCTAGGGACGTGCCCGGCGGCGGGAGAACTACTCAGATGGGTAGACCACGGGCAGTGGCCCTCCGCTTGCCGCCCCGCCGGCGAGCGGATACGGTCGCTTGTCGATCGTCGGTCCCGATCCGGGGTCTCCCGGCATGGCGGTGAGCGGGCATGGACACCACCTCTTCCCCCGCGCTGGCGGAGCTGGCCGCCGAATTCTGGGCCTGGCGCACCCGGACCCAACCGGACTCCTACGACGACATCACCCGGGTGGAACGGCCGCTGGACTGGGTGGCCGACTGGTCGTCGGCGGCGGTACGCGCCCGACGCGAGGCCGGTGCGGGCTTCGCCGACCGGTACCGCCGGATCGACGTGCCGCCGACGGACGTGCGTGCCCAGGTGGACAGGCGGCTGCTCGGTTCGGCGTTGGCGCGGGTGCGGTGGGAGCTGGACCTGGTACGCGCCTGGCAACGCGACCCGTCGTTCTACATCGACCAGAGCCTGGTGTGCGTCTACAACCTCCTGCTCCGGCCGCCGCCGTTCGGCGTCGAGCGGGTCGATGCCATCGTTCGCCACCTGCGCAACGTGCCCGCCGTGCTCGAGCAGGCACGCGAGAACCTCACCGGCACGATCGCCGGACCGTTCGCCCGGCGTGCCCTCACCGTGCTCCGGCGGGCCGACGACCTGTTGCGCTCCGCCCTGGCGGCGCTGGCCGCCGAGGTGCCCGACCGGCGGTGGCCCGACGCGACCGCGGGCGCCGCGCGGGCGGTGGCCGGCTACCGGGACTGGCTGGCCCGGCAGGCTCCGTTCGACACCGACGACGTATCCGTCGGCGCGGACGCGTTCGCGTTCTTCCTGCACCAGGTGGCGCTCCTGCCGTACTCGGCGGAGCAGGTACGGGGGATGGCCCGGCAGGAATGGAACCGGGCGGTGTGGACCGAGACGCTGCCGCGCCGCACCGCCGCCGCCGGTGGGGAGCTGCCCGATCTGGCCGAGCTGATCGGCCGGCAACGCGCGGCCGAGCGCGCTCTGCGGCGGTTCCACACCGAGCACGGCCTCCTGAGCCCGTTGACGGGTCGGCGGCGCTACCGGATGGCGCCCATGCCCGCGTACCTCGAGCCGTTGACGTGGCTGGGGGTGGCGCACGACCCGGCGTCGCCGTCCCGGTCCGACGACGACGCGGTGCGCTACGTCCGGCCGCCGAGCCCGCGACTGCCGTACTTCGACCTGGCAGAGATCCGGGACCCGCTCACCGGGCTCGCGCACGAGGGCGTACACGCGCACCAACTCGCCCTGTCATGGCGGCACGACAATCCGGCACGCCGTCGCTACTACGATTCCGCGCCGAACGAGGGCATCGCCTTCTACCACGAAGAACTGATGCTGTCCCTGGGAGCGTTCGACGACGGGTCGCCCGGAGCCGACTTCGTCGTCAACGCGAAGCGGCTCCGAGCGTTGCGAGCGGACATCGACGTCGCGCTGGCGCTCGGCGATCTGACGCCGCAGGCGGCGGAGGAGGTGCTCGCGGAGGCGGTCCCCATGGACCGGGCGACCGCGGAGCAGGAGGCCGCGTTCTTCGCCGGCAATCCCGGTCAGGGCTTGAGCTATCAGGTCGGCAAGCTGCAGGTCCTCGACCTCGTGGCGACCTGCGCGCGGCGCCACGGCGCGGCGTTCGACCTGAAGGCGTTCCACGACCGGCTCTGGCGCGAGGGCAACGTGCCGCTCGCGTTGCAGCGCTGGGAACTCCTCGGCCTGCGCGACCACCTCGACCGGGCGGACCTGCTGGCCGGGTCTAGCTCCTGCGGAGCCGAGCCATCGGCACCACCACGGCGGTGATCAGCGGCGCGAGACCGGCCAGGAGCAGACCCGTGTCGGCGCCGAACCGCGTCACGAGCCACCCCGCGACCGGACTGGCCGCGGCGGTACCCAGGTAGCCGAACGCGGCGAAGTATCCGAACGCCTCCGCCAACCGGTCCTCCGCGACCTGTTCGGGGACCAGTAGCATGGCCGAGGTGTCACCCGGTGCGAAGGCCAGTCCGGCGACCAGCAGGCAGGCGATGGCGAGCCACAGCGCGGGCACCCCGGCGGCGAGCGCGGTGACCAGCCCGTAGACGGCGATCAGCACCCAGGCCACGGTGCGGGTGGGCGCGCTGCGCAGCGGGTTGGTGGCCGGCAGCGCGGCGTAGATGGAACCGCTGACCGCGCTCGTGGCGAAGATGCCCGCGAGCACCAGGCCACCGCTCGTGGCCGGCCGGCCGTTGTCGGCGAGCAGCGCCGGGAGCGCCACGTCGAGGGCGCCGAGGTTGATGCCGATCCCCACGTTGAGCAGCAACGGCACCCAGAGCTGCGCCAGCATGGCGCGGGCCGGACCGGACCGCCGGGTGGCGCTCGCGGCCGCCCGGCGCGGCAACGTCCAGCTGAGCAGCGCACCCGACGCAAGGACGGCGGCCACCGCGCCGACGCACGCCCGTGGCCCGACCAGGGCGGCCACCACGGACGCCAGCGCCGGGCCACCGATCCACGCCAGTTGCAGGGCGACCGCGTCGATCGCGTAGGCCTGTTTGAGCTGCTCCGGACGCAGGATGTACGGCAACAGCGACCGGTACGCCCCGGTCACCCCCGCGCCACTGGCGGCGGCCACGACCACCAGGACGAGGAGCACCACCAAGGGGGCTCCCGCGGCGGCCGCGATCGCCGTGGTGACGAGGCCGGCCGTCGAGCCGAGCAGCGACCAGCCCAGCGCACGGGGTAGCGTGGCCCGGTCCATCTGCCGGCCCCGCCAGGGCGCGCAGACCGCGTAGGTCATCGCGCTGGCCCCGCTGAGCAATCCGCTGCTGACGAACGACCCGGTCGAGGCGTGGGCGGTGAGCACCAGGGCGACCGGCAGCATCGTCTGCGGCAATCTGGCCAGCGACGCCGCCGCCAGCCAGCGCCACCAGGTCGGGTTGCTCCGCAGCCGCCCGCCCGGAGGGCCGGCCCTCCGGGCCGCCTCGACCTCGCTCCTGTCCGCTACCGACACGGCCACCTCCTGATCGCCCGTCGAGTCTCCGGGTCAGCTACCCAACATGGCGAGCAGTTTCTCCCGCTCACCGGGGAGCATCACGTCGACGCCGTCCAGGCGCCGGTCGGGATCGCCGACCGCGGCACGCATCACCTGGATCAACCGTTGGGTCAGCGCCGTGACGGTCTCCTCGTCGAAGATGTCCGTCGGGTACTCGACCAGCCCGTCCATGCCCTCGGGCCGGCCGCCGTCGCCGCGCCGCTCGGTGAACGCGAACAGGAGGTCGAACTTGGCGTGGCGCAGCCCGGCCTGCTGCTCGGCCACCTGCACACCGGGCAGCTCCAGGGTGGCCTGGCCGGCGTTCTGCAGGACCAGCGCCACCTGGAACAGCGGGTTGTGGCTCAGCGACCGGGTCGGATTGAGCACCTCGACCAGTTGCTCGAACGGCACGTCCTGGTTGGCGTACGCGCCCAGATCGGTCTCGCGTACCCGCGCCAGAAGTTCGGCGAAGGTCGGGTTGCCGCTGGTGTCGGTGCGCAGCACCAGGGTGTTGACGAAGAGACCGACGAGGTCGCTGAACGCCTCGTCGCCGCGACCCGCGATGGGGGCGCCGATGGGGATGTCGGTGCCCGAGCCGAGCCGGGTGAGCAGGCCGGCGAGGGTCACCTGCAGGGCCATGAACAGGCTGGCGCCCCCGGAGTGGGCGAGCCGGGTGAGCCCCTCGTGCAGGTCCGCGTCCAGGCCGAAGTGGAAGGTCCGGCCCCGCTGACCGCGTACGGCGGGGCGCGGTCGGTCCACGGGCAGCGCGATCTGTTCCGGCAGACCGGCCAACCGCTCCCTCCAGTACCGCACCTGCGCGGCGACACCGCTCCCGCCTGAGCCGAGCAGCTCCCGCTGCCACAGCGTGAAGTCCGCGTACTGGACGGGCAGTGGCGCCCAGTCCGGAGGGCTGCCGCCGCGCCGGGCGGTGTAGGCGGCGGACAGGTCCCGCAGCAGCGGTCGCATCGACCAGCCGTCGGTGGCGATGTGGTGCAGGCAGACGACCAGCACGTGCCGGTCGGCGGCGAGCCGCAGGAGCCGGGCCCGCAACAGCCGCCCGCCGTGCAGGTCGAACGGCCGGTCGACCTCGGCCGCCACCGCCGCGGGGACGTCCGCCTCCGCGCACCGCGTCGTGGCCAGTCGGAACGGCTCGGGGTCGAGCACCTGCTGGTACGGCTCGTCACCGCAGGCCCGGATCACCGTACGCAGGATCTCGTGCCGGCCGATCACGTCACCGACTGCCGCCTCCAGCGCGACCACGTCGAGTTCGCCGGCCAGTGTGAACACGAGCGGCAGGTGGTACGCCGAGCCGCTGCTCACCGACGACGCCAACTGCTCCACGAACCACAGCCGTTGCTGCGCGAAGGACAGCGGCACCCGCTCCGGACGGGGCATCGGCCGCGCCGGTGCCCGGCCGGCGGTCAGCCCGTCGACGGCCCCGGCGATGCCCGCGACCGTCTGCCGGTCGAAGACCACCCGCACCGGCAGGTCCACGCCGAACACCGAGCGCACCCGGCCGGCCAGTTGGCTGGCCAGGAGCGAGTGGCCACCGAGGTCGAAGAACCCGTCGTCGACGCCCACCTCGGGGAGCCCCAGCACCTCGGCGACCAAGCGACACAACAGCTCTTCCTGGGGGGTGCGCGGCGCCCGGCCGGTGGCGGTCCACCGCGGCGCGGGCAGCGCGGCCCGGTCCACCTTCCCGTTGGCGTTCTCCGGCAGGCGGTCCAGCACGACGAACGAGGCCGGGACCATGAAGGAGGGAAGGGCCTCGGACACGTGGCGCCGCAGCCCCGCGACGTCCGGCCGGCCGGCGTCCGCGCCCACCACGTGCGCCACGAGACGGAGGTCCCCCGGCGCCGCCTCGACCGCGGTCACGACCGCCTGCGCCACGTCGGAGTGCCGGAGCAGGACCGCTTCGACCTCCCCGGGTTCCACCCGGTATCCCCGGATCTTCACCTGGTGATCGGCGCGGCCGGCGAACGTCACCGTTCCGTCGCTGTTCCAGCGGGCCAGGTCCCCGGTCCGGTACATGCGCTCGCCGGGTGTGCCGAAGGGATCCGGCAGGAAGCGCGTCGCGGTGAGCGCCGGGTTGGCCAGGTAGCCGCGTGCGACGCCCGCGCCGCCGATGTAGACCTCGCCGAGGACGCCGGGCGGCACCGGGCGCAGCGTCTCGTCCAGCAGGTAGAGGCGCTGGTTCCACACGGGGCGACCGATGGGCACGCCGGTGGCGGCGCTACCCGTGACGAGCGGGCCGGGCACGGGGAACGAGGCCGCGCAGTGGGTCTCGGTCGGTCCGTACTGGTTGATCAGCCGGCGGTCGGCGCGGCCGCGGTACACCGCACGCAGGTTCTCGCTCACCGTCAGCGGTGAGCCCGCCTGCACGATGTCCCTCAGCGCCGGCAGTTCGGTGCGCTCGGCCACGGCGGCCGTGCAGATGCCGTCGATCATCAGCGTCGGCGCGATGATCATGCTGATCCGGTGCCGGTCGAGCCAGTGCACCAGCCGGGCCGGATCGGTCCGGACCTCCGGGTCGGGTATCGCCACCGCGCCACCGCAGGCGAGCGTGGCCAGCGTCTCCTGGAGGGACACGTCGAAGCCGAGACTGGCCAGGTGGGCGGTGACACCTCCCGGATCTCCGGCGCCGCCGTCCGCCTGCCAGGCCACCATGTTCAGCAGCCCGGCCGCGGGCATGACGATGCCCTTGGGCACGCCGGTCGAGCCGGACGTGTAGATGACGTAGGCGGCAGCGGAAGGGCCCCCGATCCGCCGCTCGGCGCCGGTGAGCGTCGTCGAGGGCTGCCGGTCGATCCGTGCGGCGTCGAGCGGGTCGTCGAGGATCAGGGCGGTGGGCGTACGGTGCCGGTACGCGCCGGTCGTCACCACGACCACCGCCCCCGCATCCCGGATCATGAAGCCGGCCCGGTCGTCGGGAAGGTCCGGGTCCACCGGGAGGTAGACCGCGCCCACCTTCACGACGGCCAGCATCGCGACCAGCAGGTCCACGGAGCGGTCGAGGAGCACGGCGACGACCTGCTCGGGCCCCGCACCACGCCGGGTCAGTTCCCTGGCCAGCCGGTTCGCCCTGGCGTGCAGCTCGGTGTACGGGACGCTGACCGTGTCCGTGACCACGGCGACCGCCGAGGGCGTCCGTTCGGCCTGGTCCTCCAGCCAGGTGACGAGATCGCCGGGCGGCAGGGACCGGGTGGAGCCGTTCCATTCGGTCAGCACCCGGGACCGGCCGGCCGCGGAGAGCAGCTCGTACCGGGACAGGGGCAGGTCGGGGTCCGCCGCGGCCTGGTCGAGAAGCCGGCGCAGATACCCGGCCATGGCCTCGACGGTGCTGTGGTCGTACACGTCGGCCGCGTACTCCACCAGCCCGTCCACACCACCCGGCCGGCCGTCGGTCGACCGCCGTTCCCGGAAGGTGAACGCCAGCTCGAACCGGGACGTCCCGATGTCGACCGTCTCGAAGCGGCTCGTGACGTCCGGGGTCTCCAGCGCGGGCTCGACGTTCGTGTCCATCAGGAACAGCACCTGGAAGAGCGGGTGCACGCCGAGCGAGCGGGCCGGGTTGACCGCCTCGACCACGTGCTCGAACGGCACGTCCGCCGCGTCGAACGCGGCGAGGTCGGCCGTCCGGACCCGCTGGATCAACTCGTGGAAGGACGGGTCGCCGCCGGTGTCGGTGCGCAGCACGAGCGTGTTGACGAAGAAGCCGACGAGGTCGTCGAGGGCCGCGTCCATACGTCCGGCAACGGGCGCGCCGAGCGGTACGTCCGTGCCGGCGCCCAGCCTGGTCAACAGCGCCGTGACGCCCGCCTGCAGGACCATGAACAGCGTGGCCTGGTGCTCCCGCGCGAGATCGACGAGCCGCCGGTGCAGGCCGGCGTCGAGGTCCAGACGGACCCGGCCCCCTTCGTAGCCGGCGACCGCCGGGCGAGGACGGTCCGTCGGCAGGGTGAGCCGCTCGGGTAGGCCATCGAGCGCCGTCCGCCAGTGGTCCAGCTGGGCGGCCAGCAGGGAACCCTCGTCGCGGTCGGCCAGCTCCCGTTGCCACTGCGCGTAGTCCGTGTACCGCACGGGCAGGTCCGGCCACGCCGGCGCGCTGCCGGCCGACCGGGCCAGGTAGGCGGTGGACAGGTCACGCCGCAACGCGGCGAACGACCAGCCGTCGACCGCGACGTGGTGCAGGGCCAGCAGGAGCACGTGTTCGGTGGGGCCGAGGACGAACAGGTACGTGCGCAGCGGCGCGTCCCGGGTCAGGTCGAACCCTTCGGCCGCGTACCGCCGGATGGTCGCCCGGGCCTCGCCCGGGTCGAGCGGGATGACCGGTACGGCGGTCGCCGCGTCCGGTACGTCCAGGATCTGTTGCCGCGGTGTGCCCGCCTCCGCCGGGAAGACGGTCCGCAGCGGCTCATGCCGGGCGATGACGTCGCGTACCGCGTACCGCAGCGCCTCGACGTCGAGCTCACCCGACAGCCACAACGCCAGGGGCGTGTTGTAGCCGCATCCACCGCCGGCGACCTGGTTGAGCAACCACTGTCGCTGTTGCGCGAACGACAGCGGGATCCGCTCCGGACGGTCACGCCGCCGGATCGGGGGACGGCTGGCCCGGTACGAGTCGAGCCGGCTCACCACGTCGGCCGGGGTCGGCGCGGTGAAGAACTGCCGCGGGGTGAGCTGGGCGCCGAACGTCGCCTGGAGCCGGGTGAGCAGGCGGGACGCCAGCAGTGACTCGCCGCCGAGCTCGAAGAAGTTGTCGTCCGGGGCCACCGTCGGTTTGTCGAGCACCGCGGCGAAAATCGACCTGACGAGATCGATTCGTGGATCCGTCCCGGACGGCGCTCCGGTGGCGTCATGACGGTCGGACATCGGTTCCTCCTTCGCACCGTCCGGGCGGTCTTGGCCCGGTTCGCTCCCACGGTCGCGACGTCAGCACAGGCTGACGCGCAGGTCGCGCATCCACCGGTCGACCTCCAGCAGCGGGATCAGGACGTGGGCGTGGTTGGCGTGCGTCAGGGTCGGACGGTCCGCGGCCGCGATCATGTCCGCGAGCCGCCGCCGGTCCAGGACCTCGGCCAGGGGCGACGCCGGGTCGCCGGCCAGCGCCCGCACACCGGCGGTCACCTCCGCCGCGTAGCCTGGCGAGAACGACGCCGGGTAGGCGCTCTTGGGCCGGTTCGACACCCCGGGCGGCAGCCGGTCGGCGAATGCCATCCGCAGCAGGCTCTTCTCCCGGCCGTCGGCCGTCTTCATCTCCCACGGGACGTTCCACAGGTACTCGACCAGCCGGTGGTCGCAGAACGGCACCCGCACCTCCAGCCCCACGGCCATGCTCATCCGATCCTTCCGGTCGAGGAGCAGGGAGAGCGGGGCCTGCATGCTGAGATACAGCGCCTCCCGCATCCGCGCACCGAGGCGGGACTCCCCGGGCAGGCCGGGCACCTCGGCGAGCAGCGTCCGGTAGAGGTCACGCTCCTGCTCCCGGGGCCGGATCCGGGCCCGCACGTCCGGCGCGAGAAAGTCGGTCAGCCGTACCCCGTCTCCCAGCCAGGGGAACGTGTCCGCCCAGACCGCGTCCGGCTCGTGGAACCACGGGTAGCCGCCGAACACCTCGTCCGCCGCCTCGCCGGACAACGCGACAGTCGAGGTCCGGCGTACCGAACGGAAGAGTTCCAGCATCGACGCGTCGAACTGGCCGAGGCTCGGCAGGTCGCGTGCGCGTCGGGCGACCGGAAGGGCGGCGCGCATCTGCTCGTCGTCCACGATCACCTCACGGTGGTCGACGCCGAGGTGCGCGGCAGCCAGCGTGGCGAACGGGCTGTCCCGATCCGGCCGCAGTGTGGTCGGCCGGAAGTGCGATTCGGCGTCGGTGAAGTCGACCGAGTACGTCGCCAGTGGTCCAGCGCCGCTCTCTCGCAGGTGCCCGGCCGCGAGCGCCGCCACCACGGACGAGTCCAGGCCGCCGGAGAGCAACGCGCCCAGCGGCACGTCGGAGACCAGCTGCTCGGCGACGATGTGTTCGAGCAGTTCACGCACGGTCGACACCGTCTTGTCGAGGTCGTCGGTGTGCTCGTGGCTGTGCAACGCCCAGTACCGCGACTCGGTGACCCCGTCCGGCGTGAACCGCAGCACGTGCCCGGGCCGCACCTCGGACAGCCCCAGCAGCGGGGTCCGGCCCAGCGGGGTGAGCCGGGAGTTGAACAGCATCGGTAACGCGTCCTCGCTCGTCCGGGCGGTGAACAGCGGGTTGGCGAGGATCGCCTTCGGCTCGGATCCGAACAGCAGGCCCCCCGGGTAGCGGTGGTAGTACAGCGGCTTCACGCCGAGGCGGTCGCGTGCCAGGAACAGCTCCCGGCGGTCACCGTCCCACACGGCGAACGCGAACATGCCCACCATGCGGTCGACGGCCGACGAACCCCACTCCACGTACGCGCGCAGCAGCACCTCGGTGTCTGACCGGGTGCGTAGCCGGTGCCCCCGCGTGAGGAGTTCGGCCCGCAGCTCCCGGAAGTTGTAGATCTCCCCGCTGTAGGTCAGCACGATCGGCTCGCCGCCGGGTGACCGGGTGGTCACCATGGGCTGGGTGCCACCCGCGGCGTCGATCACCGCGAGCCGGCGGTGACCGACGGCGGCGTGCCGGGACAGCCAGAGACCCCCGTCGTCCGGCCCGCGAGGCGCGAGGACGCCGGTCATCGCGCCGACGAGGACGTCCTGGGTGGACAGATCGCGGGTGAAGTCCACCCAACCGGCGATTCCGCACATCGGTCAGTCCTCCGTCAACGCGGGCAGCACGTCCGCCGCGATCTGCTCCAGCACACGCACGTCCCCCTGGTACGGCGCCTCGCTCCTCGGGAACGGCACGATCAGGTCCGTCACGCCGATCCGCGCGTAGCGCTCGACCGTCTCGGTGAACGCACCGACTGAGGCGAGCGGCGAGTGCGTGCGATTGACGTTCAACACCAGCTTCCGCAACGTGGCCGGGTCCCGGCCCTCCTCGGCGCAGATCCGCGCGACGGCGTCGAGCTGCCTGCAGACCGTCTCGGGTGTCGCCTCCGGAGCCACGCGCCCCCGTTGCGCGGCCACACCGTGGGTCACCCAGCCGTCGCCGTGGCGAGCCGCGAGGCGCATCCCGGTGGGACCGCTGCCGGCGATCATCACCGGCATTCTGGCGCGCGCCCCTCCGTCCGGGTCGATCCATGCTTGGTGCGCGGAGTAGAACCGGCCCGCGTAGGTCGTACACGGCTCGCGGAGCAGCTGATCGACGACCTCGACGAACTCCACGAACCGCTCGCGGCGCTCGGCCGGTGACCACGGCGGCGAGCCGAGCACCTCCGCGTCGACGCCGGAGCCCCCCGCGCCCAGGCCGAGCACGAAGCGGCCGCCGGAGATCTCCGACAGGGTGAGCGCCTCCTTGGCGAAGGGCACCGGATGGCGGAAGTTCGGGGACGCGACCAGCGTGCCGAGTTGGATCCGCCGGGTGCACTGCGCGGCGGCGGCGAGCGTGGGCACCGCCGCGTACCACGGTCGCCCGATCAGGTCGCGCCACGCGATGTGGTCGTAGGTCCAGGCGTGCGCAAAGCCCAGCTCGTCCACCAGCCGCCAGCACTGCTGTGCCTCCCGCCACCCGATCGCGGGCAGGATCATCACGCCGATACGAATGGTGTCCCCCCGCCGGACGTGGACCGCAGGAACGAGTCCAGGTGCGTCAGCCGGGCGCCGCGCAGGCCGGTGCCCTCCCAGCGGAGGTCGAGGCGCGCCGCCCGTCGGTCGTCGTGGAAGTAGACGGCTTCCAGCCCGCCGCCGGGGGCCTCGGCGATGACCGGGTTGGCCACCAGGAAGTCCCGTACCCGCGGCGTGTCCCGGACCACCCGCAGCAGGAGCCGCTTGGCCCCGAAGTGGTCGGCTGGCCGGACCACCTGCGGGTGCAGCTTCCGCTTGAACTGGAAGATCCCCTTGCTGAGGAACGGTTCACATCCGGACAGGTTCACCGCCCGGACGTCGTGTACGGCCGCCCACTCCAGGATCAGCACGTACAGTGCCGCGAACGCGCCGGTGGCGTAGTGGGCCGGGGCGCCGTGCGTCACTCCGGCCAGCCGGAGGGTGAGCGTGCGGGTCCGCCGGTCGAAGAGACACAGCATTCCCGCGACGCGTTCGTGCTCATCGGTGAGGAAGAACAGGAAACCCCGGCGGAACACGCACTGGAGCGCGATGTCGCGTTCCAGGCTGCGGGTCGCGGGGCCGTGCCGCCGCCGCATCGTCGGTAGGTGCACGTGGTCGTAGAACCACTGGAAGTCCTCGGCGGCGGCGGTGTGTTCGAGCTTCCACCCGAGGTCACGCCGCTGGCGCGCGACGCGCTGCCGCTCCTTCCTCGACACACGGGC
The DNA here is from genome assembly GCF_008868145.1 of Micromonospora sp. AMSO1212t. Taxonomy (NCBI): domain Bacteria; kingdom Bacillati; phylum Actinomycetota; class Actinomycetes; order Micromonosporales; family Micromonosporaceae; genus Micromonospora; species Micromonospora sp. AMSO1212t. The sequence goes on along the minus strand of NZ_WBKS01000001.1, from coordinate 172,656 downwards.
GCGCATGGCCGCCACGTCCGGCACGACTGGCACAACGAGTTCGACCCGGAAGGGAAGGAGCAGGTCGCGGGCCGACAACAGCGGCCGGACGCGGGCGGGCGGCGCGCCGATGGCCATGAGGTCGACGTCGGCGGGCGCCATCGCCTCGGCCCACGGCACCGTCCGCGTGCTCCGCCGCAGGACCGGCCCACCGCGGGCCGCCTGCTCCTCCAGGAACGGCATCACATGACTGGTCCCCTCCGGGAGGCCGAGGTATCCGAGGGTGAGTGGGCCGTCGACCGTGGACCGGACGGACGTGGCGCGGCGGAGCCGGATGTCGTCCCAGCTCGACCTGAGCCGAACCAGCCCCGGCCGGGTGCTGGTCCGCCAGGCGAACACCGGCTGCGCGAGGACCGAGCGTCGGATCAGCAAGAACGGCTCCCGGCGGACACGGCCCGGAAGATGTCGTCAGCCGACGACACGGGCGTCAGCTCGCTACCGGTCAGTGCTCTGACGTCCTCGTCGGTGTACCAGCCCGAACCGTGCACCACCAGGTCGTGGGCCGGATCGACCAGGCCGCGGTCGATGCCGTTGAGGACGCCGGTGAGGGCCATCATGAGCGACCACTCGCGCACCGTGGCGGGGTCCTCCGGTACGCGGAAACCGGCGTCGGCGAGCAGCGGCGCCGCTTGCGCGTACCGCTGGGCGCACTCCAGGCCGGACACGACGATCCCGTCCCCGCCGTGCCGCTTGATGATGTCCGTCATCCGGTCCGCCGTCGTGGGCCGTCGGGTGTAGAAGGTCGGGTCGAGGACCTCGCCCGGATCGGTCGTGAGCAGCGGGAAGTGCGGGTCGTGCCGCTGCTGGAGACGGCCGGTGACGGGGTCCGGTCGATACTGCGGAACGCGGTCGCGGTCGAAGTCGCCGTATCGCAGGTGCAGCACCATGTCCGGCGTGCCGAGGTGCTGCACGAGCAGGCTGTGCGGCCGCCGCGTCGGGTCCGACCGGCCGTCGCGCTCCAGCATGTCGCGGCCGAGGTGGTAGCCCAGTAGGCCGAAGGCGCTCGAGACCGCGTGCGCGTGGGTGCGCGGCCGGTCGGCGGCGTCGACCGGCGCCACGGCGTGTTCGAACAGTGCGCGACCGACGTCCGCGATCAGGTAGTTGTCCAGGTCGAGGGAATACCAGAGGTGACTGCCGTGCTCCCGGTGCACCTTCTCGGCGTAGTCGTCGACGAAGCGCCGGCCGAGCGCCTTGACGGTCTCCGCGACCGGGTCGTCGGAGGTCAGCACGGGGTTCAGCCGAGCCAGCCGGCGGTCCGCGGACAACGCATTCGCGCGCAGCTTGGCGGCGTTCGCCGCCGGCGCCAGGACGACCACACGGAGCTGCTCCGGCTCCACCAGACCGCAGGACAGCGCTCGGGCGAGCGCGTCCCGCAGCGCGGTGCCCTTGTTCGCCGACGTCGGCGAGAAGATCACCACCGGTTCGCCGTACCGCCGGATGAACTCGGCCGCACGGGCGACGATCAGCAACGACGCGAAAGTCTTCGTCGTGTTGGTCCCCGGGTTGCGCGCGAGGTTGAGCAGCACCAACCGGTGGTCCCGGTAGTACCCCATCTCGTGCCAGGACACCTCGGCCGCCTCCAGGTAGCGGCGAACGGCCGGGGTCAGGTCGGGCAGCGCTCCGCCCACGGTGAACCGTGTCCGGTCGTCGCGTACCGGGGCCGGCCACGTCGCCGCCGAGAGCCTCCGGATGTCGTCGTAGAAGTCGGTGACGAGATTTCCGGTCTGGACTGCCGGCGTGGCCGGAACGACTCCGACAGCCGACCGATCGGTACGCGACATGACGACACTCCTCTGGTCCTGGCGTTGGTGCGCTGATCCGGCGGGCGAGCCGGTGCTGGATGGGTGTCAACCCGACCGCGGCATCGAGGTGGTCGCCCACGACTTGTACCTCGCGGCCAGCTCGACCCGGGAATTGACGCCGATCTTGCGGAAGATGCTCCTGAGGTGGAAGTTCACAGTGTGCGAGCTGACAAACATCTGGTCGGCGATCTGCTGGTTGGTCAGGCCGTCGGCGACCAGCCGGACGATGCGTTCCTGCTGGCTCGTGAGGTCGACGAAGGTGGTACCGGAGGCGCCACCGAAGCGGGCGTAGGTGTCGTAGACGCCGACCGACCGCAGTCTGCTGCGTACCCGGGCGAAGTCCCGTGCGGCAGCCGCCTCCGAGTACAGCGAGAGCGCCTCCTGGAGCGCGCCGGTCGTCCGCAGCCGCGCCCGTGACTGTCCGCCGCCGGCCGCGTCGTGCGCGAGGTCGGCGATGTCCTCGGCCACCCGGGCGCGCGACCAGATGTCCGGGTACAGCCGTCGCGCCCGCGAGAGCTGTCCCGGGTCCTGATGGAGCAGGCCGTGCGCATGGGCCTCGGCCGCGCGGAAGGCGGGAAAGTGGCCGTCCGCCAGGTCACTGATCAGTCGGCACACCCACTGAGCGGTGGAGCGCTCGCCGCAGGCCAGCGCGGCGCGCACGATGAACGGCGCCGCCGCCGGCTCGTGCACGAGCAGATCTCGAAGCCGCAGGTCGGTGCCGTACGTCTCGGCGAGGAGGGACCGGGCGTGCTCCGGGCCGTGCTGGGCCTCCGCGAGCTGCAGCGCCACCCACCCGTACTCCGCCGGACGACCGCCGGCCAGCTTGGCGCGACGGACGTACCGCGCCGATTTCGCCACGTCGCCGTCCCGGAGGGCGGCGAGCGCGTGTATCACCAGCTCTGACGGGGCCAGCTCGGCGACCGGACGACTGTCCAGGGCCGACACCGCGGCGCCGAGCCGGCCGGCCCGCATCAGGCAGTGGGCTCTGGCCCCCGACCACCGCCCCTCCCATCCGGTGCGGCCGGCGCGCGTCATCCGTGCACGGATGGCCTCCAGGACCTCGTCGCACTGGTCGAACCGCGATGCGTCGGCGAGCAGGACGGCCGCGGCGAACTCGACGTCGGTCGCGGCGCCCTGGCCGGCCAGACGACGGCTCTCCGAGATCGTCTGCTGGGCGAGTCGCAGTCCACGGGACAGGGCGCCGCAGCGCCAGGCGCGAGTCGCGCGGGTCACCGTCTCCTGCGGCCGACCGACGACGCCGACGTGGTCCCCGGCCGGAAGCGCGGCGTCGGTGAGCTGGGTGATCGCGTCACGTACCAACTGCTCGCGGCAGGTGCGCAGCAGGCGCTCCCGCACCGAGCGCAGCACGCGGTCAGGCAGCCCTGACCTGACCAACCGTGCGCGTCCGTCGCTGACCTCGACGAACTCCTCCTCCGACAGGCCGTCGACGAGCGTCTCGAGCAGCGCTGGGTTGCCGCCGGCGGTGCCGGCGAGGCGGGTCAGCGCGGGGTCCGGTGTCGCGTGCAACCGCTCGGTGAGGTAGCCGTTGGTCTCGTCCTCCGTCCACGGGACGAGTTCCCCGCCCGTGTCACTCCGTGCCCGGATCGCCCGACAGAGGCGCTCGACCTCGGAACAGCCGGCCCCGGACTCGCGAGCCAGCACCCAGAGGACCGGTCGTTCGGCGGCGGTGAGCGACCGGAGCGTCCGGGCGACCGTCGGCGAGGCGCGGTGCACGTCGTCGATCACGACGGCGGTCAGGTCCCGGCCGGAGGCCGGGTCCGCGACCGGCTCGTCCTCCACGCGGACCCGGACGGTCGTGAAACCGGCATCCGCCGCGAGCCGGAGCGCCTCGTCGAGCACCCACGTCTTCCCGGTCTCCGGTGCGCCCTCGTAGAGCAGGATCGTCCCCCTGCCGGATCTGGCCTCGCGCAGCGCCGAGATCACCCGTCCGCGATCGAGGTTCCACGAGGTCTGTTCCTCCCGCATTGCCGTCCTCCGCAATCGGTGTCGGTCGGTCGCATCGTCGGTCTTCGCGCAGGCCCGTCGGCCGGGTCGAGTCAGCGTGAGTGGGCACTCCACAGCGCGGACGAGCCGTTCTGCCGGCCGTTGACCGGACTCATCCCGAAGACCTTCCCGATCACCTCGCTCTCGTCGCGTCGCGCGGTGGCCATGAGCGCGGACGCGGCCAGCCGCCGGTTCCGGTCGTCGAGTTCCTGGGAGAGCTTGAACCGCCCGACCAGAGCCTGGATCTCGATCTCGAAGCCCACGACGTAGTCGACGAGCCGGTCGATGCGCGGGTCGTCCGGATCCAGCCGGTAGGAGTCCACGCCGGGGTCCGACTTCTCGCAGATCCCGGAGAGCCCGGTCACCAGCGCGGCCCGGTCGGCGAGCAGCCGGCCCCGGCCGCCCACGTGGACGTTCATCGAGTTCCAGGTGGGGAGCGCGTCGGTCTCGAGCGCGTACGGCGACAGGTAGGTGTTCGGTCCGTGGAACACCACGGTCACCTGCTTGCCGTCGATCAGCTGCGCGTGGGGGTTGGCTCGGTCCAGATGCCCGAAGAGCACGCCGTGTGCGCCGCGCGACCGGTCGAGCGTGAGCGGCACGTGCGTCACGACCGGGTCCTCGGCGGCCCGGGCAGAGATCACCGTGGCGAAGTTGAAGCGTTCCATCACCGCGTAGAGCTTCTCCGGGTCGTGCTCGAGGTAGTGCGGTGGCGGGTACGCCGACGCGTCGGACACCGCTACCGCCTGTCGGGGCGGCGGGGTCCGCCGGCAGATGTCGGTGAAGATCTGCCGGGAGCGGAACGGGAGCAGCGACAGCAGGGTGTCACCGAGTCCGAAGTGCTGCTCGCCGTAGCCCTGGACGTAGAACCCGCCTGCCACCTCCGCGGTGGTGCGCACCCGGTAGCCCGACAGCAGCAGCTTGTCGCTCTCGGTCCGCAGGAAGGGCGTCAGCTCGCTGAAGATCGACTCGTCCAGGGCCCGGACGTAGCCGGTGGCCAGCACCACCCCGTCGCACCGGATCTCGCCCTCCGCGCCGCTGCGACGATCGAGGATCGCGACCAGCGGACCCTCGTCGCCCTCCCGCACGGCGACGACCCTTGTCGCCGGGTGGACGATCAGCCGGTGGCGTCCGCGGACCTCGTCGTCGTACACCGTCCGGTAGAGGTCGTCGAGGGTTCCGGCCTCGACCACGCCGTAGTTCGTGTTGCGCAGCTCTGCCCGCAGCGCGGTCCGCTCGTCCCGGGGCCGGGCGGAAAAGGCGTTCGCGCTGCTCTCGAAGAACTGTTCGTTGACGAACGGGCTGTTGTCGGTCGCCCGCAGCGCCTGGCCGGACAGGAAGAGGTGCACGCGGCTTTCGGGATACGTGCGCATCAGGTACAACGCGACCTCGCCGGCGCTCTGCCCGTCGCCCGCGACAGCGAACTCGTAGGGCCGCGACCGGTCGGCGAACCGTTCGGGAAAATGCGGCAGGAAGTCACTGGAGTGGATGACGGCCGGGCTGGCGCACACTCCCCCTGGGGGTAGGCGGGGCCGTCCGCCGGCGGCGTGCACGACATTCGCCGCGTGGTGGACCGTCGTCTCCCCGGTTCGGATGTCGCGCGCCTCCACCCGGAACAGCCGGTGCACGTCCTCTCCCGGCCGCCGGACCGGGGAGACCCTCGTGACCTCGGTGTGGTAGCGGACCTGGCCGGCGAAGAACCCCGCGACCCAGCGCAGGTAGTCCTGGTACTCCAGCCTGGTCGGCCGGAACTCGCTGAGGTTGACGAACCGCTCCAGGCGGTCCTTGGCCTTGGCGTACTGGAGGAAGGTGTACGGGCTGGCCGGATTGCGCAGCGACACCAGATCCTTCAGGAACGAGATCTGCATGCGGGAGCCCTCGAGCAGCATTCCCGGGTGCCATTGCAGGGAAGGGCTGCGTTCGAAGAACAGGCACGTCCGTTCGCCGTCGAGCTCCTCGGCCGCGATGGCGAGCGCGAGGTTGGACGGCCCGAAGCCGACGCCGATCAGATCGTACGGATTCTGCTCACTGCCCGGCTCGCTGCTCCGCGCGTCGGGCGCTGGATCATTCCTCAAGGCGGTACCTCCCAGCGTCGAAGTTCGCTCCCGGGAACGACGGCTCCCGCGGCCCATCGGTCCGTCGCTGCGGTCAGCAGGCTTTGCGGACCCAGGAGAAGGGGTCGGGACGATTGCCGTGTTGGATGCCCAGCAGCTCCTCGCGAAGACGCAGCGTGACCGGACCCGGCCGGCCGTCCCCGACCGGCCAGTCGCCGGCGGCGCTCCGGACGGCACCCACCGGGCTGATCACTGCCGCCGTCCCGCAGGCGAACACCTCGGTGATCTCACCGGTGGCGCACTGCTGCCGCCACTGGTCGACGGAGATCCGGCGTTCCTCCGCGGCGAGGCCGAGCTGGGGCGCCAGGGTCAGCAGAGAGTCACGGGTCACCCCCGGCAGCAGGGTTCCGGTCAGTGGCGGGGTGACGATCCGTGGCCGACCGTCGCCCTCCGGCGCGTAGACGAAGAACAGGTTCATGCCGCCCATCTCCTCGACCCACCGGTGTTCGAGGGCGTCCAGCCAGACCACCTGGTCGCATCCGTTCGCCACCGCCTGCTGGGTCGCCTTGAACGCCGCGGCGTAGTTCCCGCCGGTCTTGGCGGCCCCGGTGCCGCCCGGTGCCGCCCGGGTGTAGTCCTTGGACAACCACACCGTCAGCGACCGGGGCGCGGTTCCCGCATCGAAGGCCGCGGTCACCGGTGAGGCGATGACGCAGAAGAGGTAGCTGTCGGACGGCAGGGTGAACCCGAGGGCCGGCTCGGTGGCGATCATGAACGGGCGCAGGTAGAGACTGGTGCCGATGGCGTCCGGTACCCACGCGCTGTCCTGGCCCACCAGCAGCTCGAGCGCGTGCACGAAGGTCTCCTCCGGCAGCGGGGGCATGCCGACCCGGTCGGCCGACCTGTTGAACCGCGCCGCGTTCTCCTCGGGGCGGAACAACCCGACCGCTCCGCTGGCCTGGCGGTAGGCCTTCATGCCCTCGAAGCACTCCTGGCCGTAGTGGAAGACGGCCGTCGCGGGATCGAGCAGGAAGGGACCGTAGGGCTCGACCCGCCCGTCGTGCCAGCCCCGGTCGGCGCACCAGCGCAGCGTGACCATGTGGTCGGTGAAGGTCCGGCCGAATCCCGGCGCGGCCAGGATCGCCTTCCGTCTCGCCTCCGGCACGGGCTGCCCGGACGGGCGTATCTCGAAGTCGACCATGGACCGGCTCACCTTCCTCACTCGGGACGCTGGTCCCTGCGTAGGCGCGGACCGCCACGTGACCGTATCGACACTCACGATCACTGTGCTGTCACAGGAAGAAGGGACAGGGCCGCCGCGTGGCGCGTCGGTACCGTCGTCCGCACGGCATGGTTTCCGCGGCCGGCCACGATTCCGGCGGGGCTCTCGGTACCGGTCGGTCAGTACCGGTCTTCGAGCTGAGGAGTCGGCGGCATGAATCTGTTCGACAACCCTGATGGAAAGTTCTCGGTGCTCGTCAACGAGGAGGAGCAGTTCTCCCTCTGGCCCGCGACGCTTTCCGTGCCGGCGGGCTGGACGGTCGTCCACGGCGAGGACTCCCGCCAGGCGTGCGTCGACTACATCGAGCGGCACTGGACCGACCTGCGACCGCGCAGCGCGCGGCACGACCCCGCCACGACCTCCGCCAGCCGGTGATCGCACACCCTCCCGGCCGACGGGCATGAGTCAGGAGTGATAGATCCTTGATGGACATCGAACAGTCACTGACCATGCGACGGTGCGTTCACGAACTGGTGGCAGAGCAGGCCACCCGGACGCCCGACGCGGTCGCGGTCTCCTACCGCGGCCGGACGATGACCTACCGCGAGCTCGACAGCGCCTCGGATGAACTGGCCGGGCGCATCCGCGACGCCGGGGTCCGCGGCGGCGCGGTCGTCGCCGTCGTACTCCATCGGTCGCCGGAACTCATCGTGACCCTGACGGCGGTGCTCAAGGCGGGTGGCGCGTACCTGTACCTGGACCCGGCCGACCTGGCGGAGCAACGGGCCCGCATCGTCCGGGACTCGGGGGCACGGTTCGCGGTCGTCACCGGCGGCGGCACCTGGGAGCAGGCGCCCGAGGTGCCGGTCGTGTTGCGGTACGAGGATGCCCGTGCCGGCCGGACCGAACCGGTCCTCGCGCCGGAAGTCGGACCCGATACCCCCGCCTATGTCTGCTACACGTCGGGATCGACCGGCGAGCCGAAGGGCGTCGTGGTTCCCCACCGGGCGATCCACCGGCTGATCGACGACCCGAGCTGGATCAGCGTGCGGGACGAGGACGTGTTCCTGCAGTTGACCAGGGTCGGCTTCGACGTCTCGACGTTCGAGATCTGGATGCCGCTGGTCAAGGGGAACCGGCTGGCGCTCGCCCCGCCGGGTTTCGCCGACCTGGCCGAGATCGGCGAGCTGATCCGCGCGGAGAAGGTCAGCGTGCTGTGGCTGACCACCGGGCTGTTCCACAAGATGGCCACCCACCAGCTCGACAGCCTCGCCGGGGTCCGGCACCTCCTGGCGGGCGGCGACGTCCTGTCGCCTGCACACGTCCAGCGCGTGCTCAGCAGGTACCCGCGCCTGATCTTCACCAACGGCTACGGTCCCACCGAGAACACCACGTTCACCACGTGCTGGACCCCCGCCGGCAGCGCCGGCGACCTGCCACGGGTGCCGATCGGGACGCCGATCGACGGCACCACCGTCGCGGTCCTCGACGACGCGATGCGGCCGGTGCCGCCCGGCGAGGTCGGCGAGCTCTGGGTCGGCGGCGACGGCGTCGCCACCGGCTACCTGAACAAGCCCGGCGCCACGGCCGAGTCGTTCGTGGCGGATCTCGACCCGGCGCGTCCCGGTGGGCGGATGTACCGGACCGGGGACCTGGTCCGGTGGATCGACGACGGGACACTCGACTTCCTCGGCCGGGTGGACCGGCAGGTGAAGATTCGTGGCTACCGCGTCGAGCCGAGCACCGTGGAGATGGAGTTGCTCCGGCAACCCGGCGTCGAGCAGGCCGCCGCGCTGGCACACACCGACGGCGCCGGCGACTCCCGACTGGTCGCCTACGTCGCGGTGGGCCAGATGCCGAAGGCCCATTGGAACGCGTTCAGCACCGCGCTGCGGGAGCAGCTACGGGAAACCCTGCCGGCCCACCTCGTGCCGTGGGCCATCATCGTGCTGCCGGACATCCCGTTGAACGGCAACGGCAAGGTCAACCGGTCGGTCCTGCCGCGTGCGAAGGTGCCGCGCAACGTGTCCAACGACTACGTGGGCCCGACCGATCCCACCGAGCGGAGGCTCGCCGAAATCTGGAGCGACGCTCTGATGGTCGAGCCGGTCGGGATCCACGACAACTTCTTCGACCTGGACGGGCATTCGCTGCTGGCCGCCGAACTGCTCGTGGCGCTGCAGGAGGAGTTCGACGTCGAGCTGCCGGCCCGCACCCTGTTCCTGCGCCCGACCATTGCCGATCTCGCCGAAGAACTACGTCGGCAGATCGGTGACCAACCGACTGAACCGTTGGAGGCGGCGGCTGATGCGAGAGCGCGATAGCCAGACCATGAACGGGGACCGTGCATCCCGGTGCCCGGTGACCTCGGCTGCGATGGCCGTCGAGGATCCCGTGCTGTACAGCGACGGGGACTACCGTGCGGTCTGGGAGGAGATGCGTGGCCTCGACGGCCTCGCCTGGCGGCAGGTGGACGACCGGCGGGGCTTCTGGTCGGTGGTCACATTCGACGACGCCCACCGGGTCCTGCACGACCCGGAGACGTTCACCTCGGAGCGCGGCACGATGCTGTGCATGCTCGGCGTGGAGGACCCGGCGGGCGGCCGGCAACTGCCCGCCACCGATCCGCCACGGCACACGATCATGCGCGGCTCCCTGCAGAAGGCGCTCGCGATCCGGCCGATCGAGCGCCAGCAGGAGATGATCCGTGGCCTTGTGCTCGAGGTGCTCGAACCGCTCGCTGACGGCGGCCCCTTCGACTTCGCCGAGGCGATGCTGTTCCTGCCGGTGGCGGTCGGGGGAGTGGCCATGGGGTTGCCGCGCTCGGACTGGCCCCGGCTGGTGACGCTGCTCACCGCGTCCAGCTCGCCGGAGGACCCCGACTACCTGCTGCCGGGTGGGACCCAGGCGACGCTGGACAACGCGCACCGCGAACTGTTCGCCTACTTCCAGGACATCTCCCACGAGCGCCGCAAGAACCTCGGTGACGACCTGATCAGCGTGCTGATCCGGACCGAGATCGACGGGCGCCCGATGTCGCCTGGCGAGGTGATGTCCAACTGCTACAGCGTGTTGCTCGGTGCGGCCGTCACGACCCCGCATTCGCCGACCTACGTGCTCGCCGAGCACATGGGTGACGGCCTGTTGGACGAGTGGGCGGCCGATCTGAGCGTCACGCCGACCGCAGTGGAGGAGGGGCTGCGGCTCGCGTCGCCGGTCAGCCACTTCATGCGGTACGCGGTCACCGACACCGAGATCAGGGGTACGAAGATCAAGGCGGGTGACGCCGTCGCGGTCTGGTTCGGCGCGGTCAACCGGGACGCCAAGGCATTCCCGGACCCGATGAAGTTCCAGCTGCGGCGCAGGCCGAACCGGCACGTCGCATTCGGTCTCGGGCCGCACTACTGCGTCGGTCACAACGTCGCGCGCGTCACCCTCCGGATCCTGTTCGACGAGCTGCTCCGCAGGTTCACCGCGTTCGAGCCGGCGGGTGCTCCGGCCCGGCTGCGCTCGAACTTCATCTCCGGGTACAAGCACCTACCCATCGTCGCCAGGCCACGTTGACCCCTGGAGTGCTGCCGATGCCCAATCAACGGAACAAGTGGCTGCCCCGGGAACCGTCCGCCGGGGTGTCCGGGCGGGTGTTCCTCATCCCCTACTCGGGGTGTGGTGCCAGCATGTACCGCAGATGGCCCCCGCAGCACGACGGGGTCGACCTGCTACCGGTGGAACTGCCCGGTCACGAGACCAGGCTGGCCGAGCCCAACTTCGAGACCTACCAGGAGCTGGCGAAGCTGATGGTCGCCGGTCTCGAGCCGTATCTCGACCTGCCGTACGCCTTCTTCGGGCACTGCGGTTCGGCGCTGGCCGCCTACGAGGTGTCGTCGGAGATCATCCGGGCCGGGCTGCCGCAGCCCGCCCGGGTCTACATCTCCTCGCAGGTGGCGCCCCAGGACGGTCCGTTCGGCCGCTTCCTGCAGATGACCGACGAGGAACTCGCCGAGGAGCTCGCCACGCTGAGCCGGCAACTCGGCGCGGAGCCGAATCCGGCCCTCATCTCCTTCTACGTAGAGGTGCTGCGGGAGGACGTGGAGACCAACAAGCGTTACGTGGTGCCCGATCCGTTCCGGCTCACCTGCCCGATCACCGCGATCGGATGGACCGAGGACGTGGAGATCCGCCACGACACCATGGGTGGGTGGGCGTCCTGCGGCGAGACGACCTTCGAGCTGCTGCCCGGCCCTCACCACAGGTTCATCGAGGCGCCGCCGGACCTGCTCCGGCTGATGTGCGACGGCCTGGGCCGCGCGGGCTGACCGTGGACGAATTTCGCTGGCTCAAGGGACTGGGCAGGCGCGAGGACGCCGGGATCATGCTGCTGTGCTTCCACTACGCCGGGGGCAGCGTGTCGATGTTCCGGAACTGGGCGCACCTGCTGCCGCCCTCCATCGAACCGGTCGCGGTGCAACTGCCCGGCCGGGCGGACCGGTTCATGGAGACGCCCCACACCAGCATGACGACGCTCGTGGACGAGCTGATCGAGGTGCTGGAACCGATCCTGGACCGGCCCTTCGCGTGTTTCGGCGCCAGCATGGGCGCGCGGGTCTCCCGGGCCCTCGCGCACGCGCTCCGTGACCGTCAGCTCCCCCTTCCGAGGAAGCTCTACGTGTCGAGCAGCACCGCTCCCGTTCTCGAAGAGGTGGTCCGGGGATGGAACGAGAGCGACGAGGAACTCGTCGCCTACATGAGAGAGCTGGGTGGAACGCCGCGGGAGGTGTTCGACGACGACGATCTCCTCTCGGCGCTGCTGCCCATCCTGCGTGCGGACCTGACGGTCCTCGCCACTCACGCGTACCGTCCGTCACCACCGCTGAACGTCCCCGTCCACGCCTTCGCCGGCCGGGACGACATCGAGGCGTCTCCGAGCCTGATGGCGCCGTGGAGCGAGGAGACGGTGGCGGGTTTCCACCTGGACGTCCTCGACACGGGCCACTTCCTCAACGAGGTCGGCCTTCAGCGGGTGATCGACGTGATCTCACGCGATCTGGGCTGACGGACGGCGGCTCGGCCGTCGGTCGGTCTCACGCGGCTGGACGTCCGCGCCGGCCGTCGAGGGGAGCACGTCCCGGGCCCACCCGGCCTCCCCGCGGCGAGCCGGACGCAGCCGCCGTGCGACGCAGCAGGGCAACCCGGGTGAGTTCCGCCTTGTTGCCCACCCCGAGTTTCGCCCGGATGCGCTTCACGTAGGTGTCCACCGTGTGCGGACTGATCCCCAGGCGCGTCGCGATCTGCCCGTGCGTCAGGCCGCGCGAGATCTTCGACAGCACCTCCTGCTCCCGCGCCGAGAGCTCGCCCCCGACCGGTTCGGCGTGCTCCCCGGTCCCGGCGGCGCCGTCGTTGTCCCGCCGGGCGGTGGTCTCGCATCCGTACGTGACCGCCCGCACCACGGCGACGAGGCGGTCAACGGGCTCGCGCTTGCTGATCACACCGACGGCTCCGGCCTCGCGGTACATCCGGTGCTTGGCCGACGTCACCGTCGCCGTGTCGTGGAGCAGGAGGACCACGGTGAGCCGGGCGATTTCGGCGACGTGCGACAGGTCCCGGTCCGACCGCAGCACGTCGGTGTCGATCAGGACGGCGTCGGCGGACCACAGGATCTCAGGGTCGGACAGGGTCCTCGCCACGGTCGCCGCGATTCCGGCGATCGCGAGGCCCTCGACGAGGTCGGCGCGATAGGCCGCTGAGTTGACGAGAAACTGGACCTGGGTCACGGTTCCCCCGAATTCAATGTGAGCAGACGTGCGGCACTGCGGTAACTCGCATAAATGTTTCCAGCGGGTGGCAGCTCGCGGCGGAGCGGCTCTAGATGCAACAGCCTGCCATCGGGGGTGCGGATTCGCATTCGCTGGTCGTGGAAAATCCAGATTCTACGTGCGGTGATTACCTTCTTCGATCGGCGGTAATTATTCTGATGACCGGCGTGGCCGTACTGGCGAGGTATCGCGGCTGCGGCCGGCCGCCGGCGCGCCCGGCGGTGAGCGGGACCGTCGACGAGACGGGTCACCGAGCGACGACATCACCGCGTACGGTCCTGGTGCCGGGCACGGGTGCGGCGAGGTCCGCACCGGTCCCGAGCGCCCGGTTGTCCTGGTCCACGAAGACCACCCGCGCCTGGTGGTGCGCGATCTCGGCTTCCGAGAACACGCCGTAGGCGATGATGATCACGATGTCGCCAGGGGCGATGAGCCGCGCGGCCGCGCCGTTGATGCCGACCACGCCGCTGCCGGGCGGGCCTTCGATGACGTACGTGGAGAGCCGGTTGCCGTTGTTGATGTCGACGATGTCGACCCGCTCACCGGGCAGGAGGTCGGCGGCCGTCATGAGGTCCCGACAGAGCGTCAACGACCCGACGTAGTGCAAATCGGCCTGGGTGACCGTGGCACGGTGAATCTTCGATCTCAGCATGGTGCGCTGCATGGTGACCCTTCCGCTGGAATCAGCTGCGGTGAGAGAGGCGTCGGCGGGTTCCTTGCGGAGACGGGCCGGCCGCCGTTGGATGGACCGGCGCCGCGCCATGGGACTCCGGCGGACAGATCGCAGGAATCCTGAGCCGGTCAGCAAACTCGCCCCATCCGAGTATCGCCGGTCCTGCCATGGTCCACAAGGCTTGAGGAATCGACGGACGACTTCTCCACAATGCGTTCTCGTCGCACGCAACCATTACCCCGGGAACCAGCGGGCGGTCGAAGTTGCCGTGTTCGGTACCCGGTGCGCGGCGTTGCGGGAACACGGCCGGAACCGGTGTCCGGCAGAGGCGTCCGCCCGTGTCGTCGGCGGACCGACGGGTAGCGGACGAAGATGACGCCGGCCAGCAGAGCCATGACCGCCGGCGAGGCCGCCCGCGCTGCGCGATGCGGCGTACCTGCTGCGACGTCGCGCATCGGGCGGCACGTTGCGACACGGGCGTCGGGGTGGGGCGAAGCGTTCGGTCGTGTCGACGAGCGGGTGGGAGCCACGGTGGGCGGCGCCGGGATGACCCTCCCGGGACGACCGCGTCAGTTCCAGGTGATCGTGGCCCGTGTCCGCCAGAGACCCAAGACGGCCGCGTCCCCGCGTAGGTCAAGGCGTTCGGTCCCGCTCCGGTTCCACAACAACAGGTAGAGCTCCGATGCAGTTCCCACGATGGTCAGCTGGGCCGGCATCTCACCGGCGACCAGGCGGCGTCCGGCCGGCTCGATGTGGAAGGTCCATCCCGCGTCGATATCAGTGGGCACCAGGGCCATGCTGAGGGGTGGATCGGCCACCAGACGCCCACCGGGCCGGCCGAAGAAGCCGCTGAGTAGTTCCTCGATGCCGTCGGCGGCGAAGGACGGGTCCCAGTACGGAACCGTGGAGACGGCCGACTCGGCATCGGCGCGGTGTACTGCTGTCTCGTGAGCCTGCCGCCGTGCCCAGAACGCCAACGGCGAGGGTGCGGGCAGAAACGTCCAACACTCGACGCTCTCGTCAGCCGCTGCCAGCGTGTCCACGAGTGCGCGGTGGCTCTCCCGATACCGGTCCAGCAGTTCGTCGTCATCGACTGCGGCGAAGAACTCCGCCTCTTCCCGAGTGGAGAAAGGCTGACGGCGTCTCGTGATCACGTGGGCCATGGCCCAGCGATGGACACCGCCGACATGGCGCAGTAGATCACGGACCTGCCATCCAGGGCAGGTGGGCACGAGTGCGTCCATTCCCGCCCGGTCCGCCGCCTCTGCCAGTCGGACGCCTTCCTCATCCAGCGCGGCAATGTGCTCGGCGATACGCATGACGGGAGCGTCCCACGCGCCACCTGCCCTCCGCCAGACGGGCGTCGTGCCATGGATGGCTACTCCTTTGCCGCGCTCCGCGTGGCTGTGCAGCAGTTGGAAGGTCGGTGTCGGCTGGGCCTTTCGGGAGCCCGCTCGAGATGAGCGGGCTTGCAGGCCTGGGCGGAGCTCATGCCGTTCCTCCGCAGCCCGCGGCACCGCGGTATTGACAGACCGTGCCCCGGCCGCTGAGGCTGTGTGAAGCGATACGTATCGATGAATGCGGGGGCATGATGCGACGCAGGATCCTCGCGCTGGCCACGGCCGCCGCGGTCGTCGTCGGCGGGGCCATGACGATGGTGCTGGGGCCGGCCTACGCCGCGACGGCGTGCACGGTGGACTACAAGATCACCCGGGAGTGGTCCAGCGGCTTCTGGGCCGAGCTCACCGTCACCAACCTGGGCTCGCCCGTCACCGACTGGTGGCTCCGGTTCCGGCAGGCCAACGGCCAAACGATCACCATGGGCCTCGACCGGCTGCCGGACGGATACACGCTCGGCAGCGGCGAGTTGTACCCGGTGACCATGCTCCGCCCGCCGGCGGGGTCCACGCTGCCGACCGGCGCCTCGGTGACGGTGCGGTTCGGCGGCAACTTCCGGGGCGCCGACCCCGAGCCGACCGACTGGGTGTTGAGCGGCCAGCCGTGCAACGCGGACGTCGCCAGCCCGACCGGCTCGTCGCCGCCGGCGGCCTCGGGGAGCCCGCAGCCCAGCCCGCTGCCGGGCGGGCCGTCGGTGGCGCTCACCTCGCCCCTGCCCAACGACTTCTTCGCCGCGCCGGGCGTCATCCCGATCCGTGCGGAGGTCACGGCGGCGGCCGGCCGGCGGATCGAGCGGGTCGAGTTCCGGGAGCGCGGCACGTTGCTCGCCGTGGACACCACCGCGCCGTACGCGTTCGACTGGCGCGGTGTGCCGCCGAACAGCGGTACCCGCGTCACCGCCACCGCCTACGACAGCGGTGGCGCCCAGGCCACCGCCGAGGTCCGCGGCGTCCGGGTGCTCCCGCCGCCGGCGCCCGGTGCCGCACCCGCGCTGAAGGCGTTCGGCAACCGCATCCTCACGGTCACCGCCGACCCGAGGCCGTACCGGCCACGCGGAATCGTCCGGTCGGCCGTGCCCGGCGAATGCGCGTGGGGACCGATCCGCTGGGACGGCCCGGTCGACGACGCGTCCGTAGGCGCGCTGCGGGCCCGCGGCGTCAACGCGGTGCGGATCGTGCTGAGCGACGCCTGCTACGTCTACACCGGCAGCCCTGCCGACAGGCATAACCGCGTCGGCTACCTCGACGAGGCGGCCCTGTACGTCGACCGGCTCGTCCGGGCCGGCATCACACCCGTCGTGTCGCTGCACCAGAGCGACGTTCTCGCCACCCGCTCTTTCTGGAGCGCGGCGGCGGAGGTGTTCGGCGACGACAACGCAGTCGTCTTCGACATCTCGTCCTACGACTTCCCGGCGGCCGGTGGCGCAGATCCCGCGGTGGTCTGGACCTGCTGGCGCGACGGCGGCACCGCGTGCGCCGACGCCGGCCTGCCGACCTTCGGCGTGCAGGAGCAGATTCGCCTGCTTCGCGTCCAGGGCTCGTTCAACCTGGTCCTCGCCGCCGGGATCGACGGCGGCAACGACCTGCGCCGGTGGCTGGAATACCGCCCGGCCGACCCGGACGGCCGCAGCGTGGCCGCCGCCTGGCGCGTCGACGACCGCTCGGCCTGCGCCACGCCGGCCTGCTGGCGGTCGACCCTGCTCCCGGTCGCCGCCCAGGTACCGCTGATCGCCACCGACGTCAGCGCCGGCTCGGCGGGGCCGACGTTCGTGCCGCGGACGGTCACCTGGCTCGACCAGCACGGCATCGGCCACCTGCGCCGGTGACCGGTCGGGGGTGAGCCACACCGACAGCCGCGCGTCCGTGAGCTGGGCGCGACCGCGCGGAATCCGTGCGGTCCGGCACGCCCGCTGCCGCAGGCGATCTTCCGGGTGCGGGATCTCGGGCACACCGCAGGGGTGGGGCTCTTCCGGGAAGGGGTCCGTCAGGCGGTCGTACGCGACCACTGCTGGTTGGCGCCGGTGTTGCACGTGTACTGCTTGAGGACGACTCCGTCTGCGGTGGATGCGGCCGGTACGTCCACGCATTTGCCGCTGTGTCGTGCCCGCAGCTGGAAGTAGCTGCCGTTGGCGACGATCTGGAACTGCTGATTGCTGCCGGTGCCACAGGTGTACTGGATCAGCTCGGCGCCGTCGGCGGTGGACGCGCTCACCACGTCGAGGCACTTCCCGCTGTTGCGGCTGACGAGGCGCCAGTAGCCGCTGCCGGCGTCCTGGAACTGCCACTGCTGCCACGCATTGCCGTTGTACGTGTACTGGCCGACGCGCGCGCCGTTGTCGGTGTTCGGTTGTTGGACGTCCATGGCCTTGCCGCTGTGCCGCACGGTGATCCGGTAGAACGTTCCCGTCGACGGCGGGGGCGTCGTGGGGCCACCCCCGATGGTGTCGCCCCACCCGTACCGGATCTGGTCGGCGCCGGAGGTGTTGCGGACGGTCAGGTTGAGGTCGGTGCCGCTACCGCTGAGCGAGTACATCGAGTACCAGTCGTAGCCGATGGTGCCGGGCTTTCCGCCGAGGGCGGGCCAGTAGGTGCCGCCCATCCGGTTGTCGCGCATGACCTGGGCCATGGCGCGGATGTGGCGGACGAAGTTGTCGGTGCTGTTCGCGTCGGCGTAGTTGCGGCCGTCGTTCATGGGTGCGCCGAACTCGGTGGCGACCGCCCGCGACGCGCAGTTGCCGAGGCGGGTCTGGATGTGGCTCCGGAAGGCGTCGTAGGTCATCTCGCCGTAGAAGAAGGCGTAGTGGTGGAAGGACAGCAGCGTCGAGGCGAAGCGGGTGTCGTTGCAGACGTCCCGCAGGTCCTGGCTGAACCCGGTGCCCCCGACGAGCACCCGGCTGGGCGCCGCCGAGTAGTGGTAGCTGAGCCAGTTGGCCGCGACGTCGCGCCACTCGGTCGAGCTGTAACCGTGGGGCTCGTTCATCGGCTCGAAGTAGACGTTGGGGTTCGAGCCGTACGTGTTGGTCACCGTGGACCACATCGCGTTCCACGCGGCGAGGTTCGTGATCCTGCCACCGGAGGCGGCGCCGTCCTCCCAGTAGGCGAGGATGACCTTGAACCCGCGGGCGGTGGCGGCGTCGACGGCGCCTCGGTAGGCCTCCCACCACGCCGTCCCGACCGTGTGGGTGTTGATGGGCAGCCGGACGGTGTTGACGCCCATGGTGGAAGCCATGTCGTCATAGAGGGCGTTGGCCTTGGCCCGGACCGTCGCGTTGCTGTCGGAGGAGCTCAGGCCCTGCACGACGAGAGGGCCGGTGCTGAAGTTGTCACCCAGCACGGCCCAGTTCATGCCCCGGAACTGGTTCGTGGCGGCAACGGCCGGCGCCGACATGACGACGACGCCGCCACCCATCGCCGTCATGGCGGCCACCAGCACGATCAGCAGCCGGCGAATCGACCGGGTGCTCGGCGACGGTCCGGCTGCGTGGCCCCGCGGCGACGCGGTCCGCGTCGAGAATTGGTCAGTCACCGGTCTGGCCTCTCTGGGTTCGGATCAGACTGATCGACGAAGCCTCTGCTGCTCGTCGGGAGCCCAGCTTCGTTAGCGCTAACATCGCTGACTCGTGCTCGACCCGGAGGGCTTCGCGGTCTGGACGTAGTTGCGTGCCATCAGGGCAGCTCCGGCGCCTCTCGCCGAGGCGAGCAGATGTGTTCTGGTTGTTAAGTGCGCGTTGCAGACAAGTGTTAGCGGTCTCACCGGGAGAGTCAAGGAATCGACCAAGGTCGTTCCCTCTGTGTCCTGGCCCACCGGTCCCCGCCGGTGGGGAGCAGAGACCGGGCACCCGGGACGGTGCCCGGCACTAGATTGAGGCGGGTGAGCCAGGGCGAACCATCGGCGGAGGCCGGTCCGTCGGGCGAGGACGTGACGGCGACGCTGCTGGCAGCGGCGCGTGCGGGCGACGGCGCGGCCTTCAGTCGTCTGGTCGCACCCCTGCGGGACGAGCTGCGTGCGCACTGCTACCGGATGCTCGGTTCCTTCCACGACGCGGAGGACGCGGTCCAGGACACCATGGACCGGGCATGGCGAGCAGTCGGCCGGTTCGAGGGGCATGGGTCGATCCGGCCGTGGCTCTACCGGATCGCCACCAACCGGGCACTGTCTCTCCTCCACTCGCGCGGGCGGCGTGAACTGCCGACCGATTTCACCGCCCCGGGCGTGTCCCGGGCCGAGGTGACCTGGCTCGAACCGTATCCGGACCGCCTTGCGGCCCCGTCCACCGCACGGGATCCGGAGACCCACGCGATGGCGAGGGAGACCATGGAACTCGCGTTCGTCGCCGCGTTGCAGCATCTGCCGCCGCGGCAACGTGCCGCTCTGCTGCTGCGTGACGTTCTCGGCTACTCCGCCGAGGAGACCGCCGGGATGCTGGTCACCACCGTCGCCGCGGTCAACAGCGCGATGCAGCGGGCCCGCCGGATCGTCGCCGGGCTGACGCCGTCGAACAGTCAGCAGCGGATCCTCGCCGACGTGGGCGACGCGGGGCAGCGGGAGGTGGCCAGGCGGTACGCCGCGGCGTGGGAATCCGGTGACGTCGAGACGATCGTGGCGATGCTGACGGAGGACGCGCGGTACTCGATGCCGCCGCTGACCGTCTGGTACGAGGGCCATGAGCAGATCCGCGGTTTCCTGGCCGAGGTGACGGGTGGGCGGAGGTGGCGGTTCCTGCCGGCGAGTGCCAACGGGCAGCTCGCGTTCGGTACGTACCTGTGGAACGACGCGGCTGCCGCCTACCTGCCGGCGGGGTTGGACCTGCTCGTGCTGCGGGGGCGCCGGGTGGCCGAGGTCGTCTCGTTCCTCGACGCGCGCCTGCCCGCCTTCGACCTACCGGATCGGCTGCCGGAAAGTTCGCGTGGAGGCGATGAGTTCGCGGTTCGGCCGGGGTTGTAGTCCTGACGGGTTCACCAGCCACGAAGGGCAGAGCCGACATGCCGAGCAACGAAGAACAGATCCGGGCCCTGGTCGAGCGCTGGGCCGCCGCGGTTCATGACGGGGACCTCGCCGGCGTCCTGGCCGACCATGCCGAGGACATGGTGATGTTCGACGTGCCACCGCCGTACGAGGGCGTGCGCGGGTTGGCCGCCTACCGGGAGATCTGGCCGCCGTTCTTCAGGTGGCAGGCGCAGGGCGCGTCGTTCGAGATCGAGTCGCTGGACGTCGTCGCCGGCGAGGACGTCGCCTTCGCGTACGCGCTCCTGCGCTGCGGTACGGCGGCCGACCTCGCCGCACGTCCGTCGGACCGCCTGCGGCTGACGTTCGGCCTGCGCAGGCGGGAGGGCCGGTGGGTCGTCACCCACGAACACCACTCCTTCCCGCTGGCCGATCCCGCCGCCGAGCCGACCCTGGACGCGACCACCGCCGAGGCGGAGGTGCGCCGGCTCCACCAGCGCTGGTTCGAGGGCACCGCGGCCAAGGACCTCGATGCCCTGATGGATGCGGTCGCCGATGACGTGGTCTCGTACGAGCACGACCAGCCGCTGCGACACGTCGGCGTGAACGCGGTCCGTGAGGTCTGCGCGGCGGGTCTGGCGGCGTCAGGTGACGGATCAGTCGCCTGGGACGTGCCCGACCTGACGATCGTGGTCGACGGGGACCTCGCCGTCGCGTGGGGCCTCAACCGCGTCTCGGTTCGCCCGAACGGGGGTCCGCCGATCGAGAGCTGGTCCCGGGGCACCCGGGTCTTCCAGCGACGCGACGGGGCCTGGCTGATGACCCACCAGCACCTCTCCTACCCGTACGACCCCTCGTCGGGGGAGGCACGGACGGATCTGCGCCCCTAGCGGCGCGGGCACGACGTCGCACACCGAGCCGTCCATCGACGTTCATCCAACAGTTCGGAGTGCGTAAGCTCCGCACGGTCGGATCTGGGGAACCTACGGAGGAGGTTCCATGGATCGTCGAGCGATGTTGCGGGCCACTGTTGTCGGTGCGGGCGCCCTCGCCCTGCCGTTCACGGCGTGGTCGGCCGCGTACGGAGCGCCGGCGCAGAACGCGGGGGGGCCCTACGGTGGGCTTCAGGCCGCCGACGCCAACGGCATCCAGTTGCCGGCCGGGTTCACCAGCTCGATCGTCGCGCGTTCCCGTCGGACGGTGCCGGGGACGTCGTACACCTGGCACGACGCTCCGGACGGCGGCGCCGTGTTCCCGAACGGCTCCGGCTGGATCTACGTGTCGAACTCCGAGGTGGCGGCCGGTGCGGGCGGCGGCGCCTCGCGTCTCGTCTTCAACTCCGCCGGTTCCGTGGTCGGGGCGTCGCGGATCCTCTCCGGCACCGACAGCAACTGCGCCGGGGGCAAGACGCCGTGGAACACCTGGCTCTCCTGCGAGGAGGTGTCCCTGGGCCGGGTCTTCGAGACGTACCCGCTCGGCGGGACCGCCGTGGCGCGTCCCGCGATGGGCCGGTTCAAGCACGAGGCGGCCGCGGCCGACCCGGTCCGCCGGGTCGTCTACCTGACCGAGGACGAGACCGACGGCAAGTTCTACCGCTTCGTGCCGGCCACCTGGGGCGACCTGTCCGCCGGAACCCTCCAGGTCTTCCGCGCCGGCACGGCCACCTCCGGCACGTTCACCTGGGCCACGGTGCCCGACCCGGACGGCTCACCCACGCCCACGCGGCAGCAGGTGTCCGGCGCGAAGACGTTCAACGGTGGCGAGGGCTGCCACTACGCGGACGACACCGTCTGGTTCACCACGAAGGGCGACAACCGCGTGTGGCAGGTCAACCTGGCCGCCGGCACGTACGAACTCGCCTACGACGACAACCTGGTCAGCCCCGGCACCGCTCCGCTGACCGGCGTCGACAACATCACCGGGTCCACGGCCGGTGACCTGTACGTCGCCGAGGACGGCGGCAACATGGAGATCTGCATGATCACGCCGGACGACAAGATCTCCGTCTTCCTGCGGATCACCGGACAGAGCGGTTCGGAGATCACCGGGCCGGCGTTCACCCCGGCGGGGGACCGGCTGTACTTCTCGTCGCAACGCGGCACGACCGGCTCGTCCTCCGGCGGCATCACCTACTGCGTCACCGGGCCGTTCCGCCGATGACCGGCTCCCGGCGCCGCTGACCGGCGCCGGCCGCCCGGTGAGGGACGCCCGGCCTTCACCGGGCGCCCCTCGCCGACGCGCTCCGTCGGGACGACCGGTCAGACCGCGCGGTGCGCCTCGGTCAGCGCGCACAGGCAGTACGCCGCGAAGCCGCGCACGATCACAGGCAGCAGGCCGCCGCGACGGCGCCTGGAGGGCTGCGGCCGGCGTCGTGATCCAATGACGCGCATGGTTCTCCAGCGGATCGCCGCCGGCCTCCTGTTGCTGATCGGGTTTCTGGCGATGGCGGCCTCGCACACCTTCCCGTTCCTCGACGATCTCTCCGAACCGGCCGAGGTCGCGGTCGCGATCGGGGGCGCGGCGTGCCTGTCGGCGGGGGTGTGGCTGTGGTTGCGCAAGCCGGCGGACCGGTCGTCCGCGCCCTCGGCCGGCGACGGTGAGAGCCCGTGACGGCGCATGCGTCGAGGGCAGCAGAGGGCCGGCGCGACAGCCGGAAGATCGGCGGGCGGGCGCGCCGCCCGGGAAAGCCGGCGAGCGCGCTCGGCGGGCGGTCCGGGCGGTGGCGTCGGATACTGGGCCGATGACCAACCCCGACCTCGATCCCGAGGTGTACCCGCCGATCGACCCGCGTGAGGACGTGCCGGACGACCCCGGCGAACTCCTCCCGGACACGCCCGGCGAACTGCCCGAGGCGCCGGTCGAGCCGATGCCCGACGACGGGGAGCCCGGGGGCGTACCCGAACCGGCCTGACCGGCCCGGCCCGCACCGACCCCCTCATCGATCGATGATGATGGATAATCCTGTGGTGACCGGCGCGCCGACCGCAGGGGAGACCGGATGAGAATCGTCGATGCCCGGGTCATCGTGACCTGTCCCGGCCGCAACTTCGTGACCCTGAAGGTCGTCACGGACGAGGGAGTCACCGGCGTCGGCGACGCCACCCTCAACGGCCGGGAACTGGCCGTCGCGTCCTACCTGCGCGACCACGTCGTGCCGCTGCTGATCGGGCGCGACCCGGCCCGGATCGAGGACACCTGGCAGTACCTCTACCAGGGGTCGTACTGGCGGCGCGGGCCGGTCACGATGAGCGCCGTCGCCGCCGTGGACACCGCGTTGTGGGACATCAAGGGCAAGGTCGCCGGGCTGCCGGTCTACCAGCTGCTCGGTGGCCGGTCCCGCGAG
The DNA here is from genome assembly GCF_008868145.1 of Micromonospora sp. AMSO1212t. NCBI lineage: Bacteria > Bacillati > Actinomycetota > Actinomycetes > Micromonosporales > Micromonosporaceae > Micromonospora > Micromonospora sp. AMSO1212t. The sequence goes on along the minus strand of NZ_WBKS01000001.1, from coordinate 149,367 downwards.
GGCGTGACCGTGTACGGACATGCCAACGGCGAGACCGTCGACGAGGTGCTGACCGAGGTAGCCCGTTTCGTCGACCTCGGCTACCGCGCGGTGCGGGTGCAGTGCGGCGTGCCCGGCCTGCCCCGGACGTACGGCGTCAGCGCCGACAAGATGTTCTACGAGCCCGCCGACGCCGCGCTGCCGACCGAGACGGCCTGGTCGACGGAGGCGTACCTGGCCCACGTGCCGAGCGTGTTCGCCCGGGTCCGCGAGGAGTTCGGGCCCACCCTCCGGCTGCTGCACGACGTGCACCACCGGCTCACCCCGATCGAGGCGGCGCGGCTCGGCAAGAGCCTGGAGCCGTACGCGCTGACCTGGATGGAGGATCCCGTCCCGGCGGACCTGCAGGAGGGTTTCCGGCTCATCCGCTCGCACACCACCACGCCGATCGCCGTCGGCGAGGTCTTCAGCAGCATCTGGGACGCCGCCCAGCTCATCCGGGAACAGCTCATCGACTACGTCCGTACCACTGTGGTCCACGCCGGCGGGATCACCCACCTGCGACGCATCTTCGACCTCGCCGCGCTGCACCACGTGCGCAGCGGCTCGCACGGCGCCACCGACCTCTCCCCGGTCTGCATGGCCGCCGCGCTGCACCTGGACCTCGCCATCCCCAACTTCGGCCTGCAGGAGTACATGCGGCACACCGAGGCGACCGACGAGGTGTTCCCGCACGGCTACCACTACGACGGCGGCTACCTGCATCCGGCCGAGACACCGGGGCTCGGGGTGGACATCGACGAACAGGCCGCGGCCCGCTACCCGTACGCGCCGGCCTACCTGCCGGTGAACCGGCTGACGGACGGCACCGTGCACCCCTGGTGAACGCGCCGGTTCAGTGGATGCGGCGACCGTGCGCGTCCGGCACCCCGGACTTGCGGAAGAAGTAGGTGTTGATCTGGTCCCGCCACTCGACGGCGCTGCGGAACTGCTCGTCGAGGCGCTCGGCCACCCGGTCGTGGACGGCCGGGTCGACCGCCCCGGCGACGAGTCGCCACCGCTCGCGCATCGCCGCCACCTCCTCGACCCCGGCGAAGTGCGTGTCGTAGATGTGCTGGATCACGGTGCGGCCACTGTGCAGCACGTGCCGGTAGGGGACGTGATGGAAGAACAACAGCAGTTCGTCGGGGCAGCGCTCGCGTGACTCGTACACCTCCGACCACGGCGGCGGGTACTGGCCGGTGAAGCCGGTCCCGGTCGCCCGGGTGCGGTCCACCCCGACGCCGTCGCGGTCGGCGAAGTGGTACGTGCCCCACGGGGTGTACTCGTAGCCGTCCACGTCCGGGCCGTAGTGGTGGCCGGGCCGCACCATGAAGCCGACGCCGAGCGGGGCGGTGTAGCGCTCGTAGGTTCGCCAGGAGTCGTCCATGATCGCGTGCATCGTCCGCCGCACCGTTTCCGGATCGCCGGTGGCGACCGGCAGCCAGGTCAGGTCGATCCACTCGTCGAGGATCGCGCCGGGAACCAGCAGCGGGTCCCAGGCGAGCCGGCCGAAGGCGTACAGGTTGGCCTGGGCCAGTGGGTGCGCGGTCCAGAACGGGTCGTCGCCCACGTTGGCCACGGCGACCAGGCCGCCACCGGCGCCCGCCCGACCGGCCGCCACGTCGGCGATCGTGCCGCCGGCCTCGCCCCGGGGCCGGAACCGCAGCACCTCGCTCCACCAGGGCCCGAGGTAGCAGACGTGCCGCTGCTGGCCGGTGTACTCCTGCGTCGCCTGCAATTCCACCGCCAGCCGGGTGGCCGGCATCGCGGCGAGCACCGGGGACACCGGTTCGCGCGGCTGGAAGTCGATCGGACCGAACTTCACCTGGAGGATCACGTTGTCGTCGAATCGTCCGTCCAGCGGCGCGAAGTGGTCGTGGGCGGCCCGGGCCCGGTCGGTCGACCGGTCCCGCCAGTCCTGGCGGTGGTCGTAGACGAACGCCCGCCAGCGCACCACGCCTCCGTGGGGGGCGAGCGCCTCGGCGAGCAGGTTCGCGCCGTCGGCGTGGTCCCGCCCGTACGCGAACGGGCCGGGCCGGCCCTCGGAGTCGGCCTTCACCAGGTAGCCGCCGAAGTCGGGGATCCGCTGGTAGACCCGCCGGGTGGCGGCGGCCCACCAGGCCCGGACCCGGTCGTCCAGCGGGTCGGCGGTGGGCAGGCCGCCGAGGACCACCGGGGCGGCGAAGCTCACCGACAGATGCACCCGGACGCCGTACGGGCGGAGCACCTGGGCTATCTCCGCGACGTCGCCGAGCCGGTCGGTCAGCAGCCGCGCCTCGGTGTCGTGCACGTTGACGTTGTTCACCGTGATCGCGTTGACGCCGCAGGCGGCGAGCAGGCGCCCGTAGTCCCGCAGCCGGGCGTGGTCGTGCCGGGCGGCGCCGTCGCGCCAGAACAGGGAGCCGCCGGCGTAGCCCCGCTCGACCTGGCCCGACACCGGGTGTACGTCCACGTTGTCCCAGTGGTCGAGCATGCGCCGGTCCAGCGCCGGCCGGTGCCGACGCGCCGGAAGCTCGTCGTCGAAGGCCGCCGCGCCGAGCCGGACCACGTGGAACATCCCGTACAGCAGACCGGCCGGTGCGTCGGCCAGCACCACCGTCACGCCGTCCACCCGCGCCAGCAGATAACCCTCGTCGCCGAGGGCGCCGTCGCCCGCGCCGTTCACCGCCGGTGTCGCACCGAGCCGGGCCGATTCCGCCGCCACGTTCGGCACCCGGCCGGCCTCGCGCAGGGCCAGCACCAGGTCGGCGTCCACCTGCCACGGCGGACCGTGCCAGACCCGTCCGCCGTACCGGGCGCAGGCCCGGCTCACCTCGTCGAGGACTGTGTCGACCAGGAGGCCCTCGCCGTGCACCAGCACCGGCCGGGAGCCGAGTTCGCGGAACGCCGCGGGCGGCAGCCAGGCGGCGTGCCAGATCGACTTGCCGGCGTGGGCGGATGCCCGGCCGGTGACCGGAACGCTCATGTGGTGAACTCCGCCCGGATGTCGTCGATCATCGGGTCGCCGATCCGCAGCAGCGCCAGCACCAGGAGCGCGGCCAGCAGGGCGAGCACCGCCTCGGAGAACACCGCTGTGACACCGGCGGCGGCGGTCAGCAGCACGACGTTGCCGAACGTGACGCCGGGCTTGCGTCCCACGTAGTAGAGGGCGAGCCGGAGCACGTCGCGGGTGCGGAAGGTGAACAGCGAGACGATCACCAGCGCGTTGAGGCCGACCAGGACCACCCCCGCACCGACCACCACCAGCGGTACCGCCCACCAGCCGGGGACGGCAGCGGCGGGCAGGTTCGCCAGGTTGACCGCGATGACGGCCAGCCACAGCAGCGTCGGCGCCCAGACGCGCAGCACGCCCGGCAGGTTGGCCCGGTAGGCCCGGCGGAACGCGGCCGCGGGACGGAGATCGGTCAGGTCGGGGCGCTGGTGCCGCAGCGTGTACAGCGCGGCCGAGACCGCCGGACCGACGGGCAGCGCGGCGGCGGCGACCAGCGGGAGGTTGCTGCTGTCGCGTTCGAGCAGCACGAGCACGGCCAGGCCGGGCAGCATGCTCACCAGGAGCAGCAGTTCGGTCACGAGCAGGGTGTGGACCACGGCGGCGGCCCGCGACAGCGGCCCGTCGCCGAACTCCCGCAGCCCGCCGGCCGGGTTGCTGCTCATGGTCGTTCCCCGGGTGGGTCGAGCAACCGGTCGTCGTCCCACCACGGCGGGGTCTCGTCCACCACCGGAGTCAGCTCGGCGAGGGTCACCTCGTGCCGGGCGAGGACGAGGTCGAGGTCCGCCCGCCCGCCTGCGACCGGCAGGGCCCGATGGGTACGGGCCGGCTCGGCGGCCTCCCGCAACGCGTCGAGCTGCCGGGGCCGGGGTGAGTGCGGGCTGCCCATCTGCCGCCAGGCCGCCCAGGCGTTGCCGGCGTCCTCGCTCACCGACGAGCGGAGCAGGAACGCCGACGCGGTGCCCGGCGGGCCGATCGGAACCGACAGCGACAGGGTGTGCCGCTCGGGTGCCGGCTCCCGGCCGGTGACGTCGACAGGGGCCCAGGCCAGCACCGCGACCCGGCCGTCGGGGTGCCGGGTGACGAGGTGGTCCGGCCCGCGCGCGAGCACCTCGTCGCCGAGCCGGGCCATGAACGCGTACAGATGGTAGGTGGGTTTCTTGACCTGCCGGTGCGTGAGCAGACCGAAGCCGCCGTGCAGCGGCGCGGTGGGCACCCCCTCCTCCTCGAACACGTCGCTGAAGGTCCAGTAGGAGAAGGAGTCGACCAGATCCCCGCCGCCGGCCAGCACCGGAGCGAGGTAGGCGGCGTGGAAGGCCGTGTCGTGGATCGGGTTGTCCGGCCGGTAGGAGGAGTTGAACTCGGTGATGTGCACCGGCCGGTCGGCCAGCGCGGTGCCGGCCAGGTGCCGGCGGGGCGCGGCGAACTGCTCCAGCAGCTCCGTGGCAGGGGCCAGGGTCTGCCGGGTGCCGAACGGCAGGTGCCGGGCCGGTCCGGAGGTGTAGGCGTGCCGGCTGACGAAGTCGACAGGTACGTCGCGGTCGGTGACGAACTCGGCGAAGGGCTTCAGCCACTCGTCGGCGCCGGGGGAGAGGGCCGGACCCCCGACCTGGAGCGCCGCGTCGACGTCCTTGACGGCGTGCGCCGACACCTCGTAGAGGCGGTGGTAGGCGTCCTGGTCGGCGCCCGCCCAGAACGCCGGCAGGTTGGGCTCGTTCCACACCTCGACGGGCCAGCCGCGCACCTCGTCGAGGCCGTACCGGTCGACCAGGTGGGCCACCGTGGCGCGCACCAGGTCACCCCATTCGGTGTACGACCGGGGAGGCGTGACGTTGCCCCGCCACCAGAACACCGTCTGGTCGCCGGAGGCGAGCGCCGAGGGCATGAACCCCAGCTCCACGAAGGGCCGGATGCCCACCGCGAGGTAGGCATCGACGACCTGGTCGACGTAGGTGAAGGCGTGCCGCACCCGGCGCTCGCCCCGGTACTCGTAGGGGCGGTGCACACCGACGCCGTCGCTGAGCAGCCCGTGCCCGCGGATGTGCCGGAAGCCGATGTCCCGCTGCACCAGCGCCAGCGAGTCCTGATAGTCGCGTCGCAGGGCCAGGTCGAACCGGCCGGTGCCGACGCAGGTACGCCAGGCTTCGGTCAGCCGGCCGACGGGCCGCTCGGGAACGGTGCCGCGCATCGCCGGTCAGCCGTGGTTCTTGCGGTACCGCTCGTACGCCTTGTTGACCAGGTCGATGTAGGCCTGCGCGCTCTTTCCCTTCAGCTCCGAGACGTAGGCGTCCCACTCGCTCAGCGGCCGCTGGCCGAGGGCGAACTTCAGCGTGTTCTGGGTGACGTGGTCCTTCAGCGCGGTCGCCCACAGCGTCGTCTGCTCCCGCTCCTCATCGCTGAGCGGCGCGGGTGGCGGAGTCACCCAGGGCGCGGGCTTGCGGGCGTTCATCTCCTTCTGGAAATCCAGTTCCTCCGGCGAGAAGAACGACTGCACCAGGTCGAGCTTGCCGCCGTAGGCGAAGACGCCGTTGTAGAAGCCGAAGTCCTTCTGCAGATGCTTGCTGCCCTTGGGGTTGAGCCCGATGACGTTGACGTCCGGGGCGAGGGTGCGCTTGCCCGAGGCGTCCTTGGTGTACGTGGTGCCCTCGACGCCCCACTTGGCGAACTCCTGGCCGGCGTCGGAGTACCAGAGCCAGTCGACGAACTGCATCATGGCCACGAAGTTCTTGCCCTCGCGGGCCTTGCTGGAGATCATCACGCCGTTCTCCAGCCGGCTCGCCGCGTTGACCGGGCCCGACGGACCGACCGGGAAGAGGATCTTGCCGAGCCGGGCGTTCGGGTTGATCTTCGCGATGTCCGGGCGGTAGTCGTTCACCAGGGTCTGCGCGTTCGTGCTGATCACGAAGGACTTGCCGCTGGCGAGCTTCTGCCGGGCCTGGTCGTCGGTCTGGGTGAACGTCTCCGGGTCGAGCAGCCCTTCGGCGACCAGCTTGTGGAGGTACTCCACCACCTGCCGGTAGCCGTCGGAGGCCCCGGTGAAGACGTACTTCCCGGCCGCAGCGTCCCAGCTCGTCGGCTGGTAGTTCCAGCCGGCGCCGGGCAGGCCGTGTGCCAGGGCGAGCATGTTCAGCAGGTTGCCGGCCGGGTTGGGCTTGCCGAATCGGTCGGAGAACGGGATGACGTCCGGGTGGGCCGCCTTCATCGCCTTGAGCATGGCGTACACCTCGTCCCAGGTGGTCGGGGACGGGATCTTCAGCTGCTCCAGCACGTCGGTGCGAACCGCGAGAGTGTAGTCCTGCCAGGGCTTCTCGTGCAGCCCGGGCAGCAGGTAGAACTTGCCGTCCTCCTGCCGGAGCGTGTCCATCTCCGGCTGGAGGTTCCACCGCTCGATCTTGTCCTTGAAGTGCGGCATCAGGTCGAGGTAGTCACTGACCGGCAGGATCGCGCCGGAGGAGACGTAGGAGTTCTCCTGCGGGTGGTAGGTCTTCGGGATGATCAGCGGGGCGTCGCCGGAGCCGACCAGCACGCTGCGTTTCTGCTCGTAGTCGCTCAGCGGCACGGCGACCGGGTCCAGCTTGACGTTCGTCCGCCCGGCCAGCTCGGTCCAGAACAGCCATTCGGGCTTGAGCGGGTAGTTCGGGTGGTTGTTGTAGAGGATCGAGAAGGTGACCGGCGCGGTCGCCTTGAACTGGTCCCCGACACCGTACTTCTCCATCGCGCCGGCACGGTTGCGGTCGAGGTCCTTCTTGTCGGGGGTGTCGTCACCGCAACCCGCCAGGGAGACGACGGCGGCCGCGCCGGTGGCGAGCAGCACCTGGCGCCGGGACAGCTGGGCCATGGATTCTTCCTTCCGGTGGTGGGGGTGCGTGGGCGGCGGCTATCCCTTCACGGCGCCGAGCATGACTCCGGAGACGAAGTAGCGCTGGATGAAGGGATAGACCGCGAGGATCGGCAGGATCGTCAGCACGATCGTCACGGACTGGATGGTGGCGGCGGACTGGACGACGTCGCCGGCGCTGCCGAGGCCGCCGCCGGTCTGCGTGGCGTCGGTCGCGCCCGCGATGAGGTTGCGCAGGTAGACGGTGACCGGGAGCAGGTCCTGACGGTCCATGTAGAGGAACGCGGCGAACCAGGAGTTCCAGAACGAGACGGCGTAGAACAGCACCATCGTGGCGACCATCGCCTTCGACAGCGGCAGCACGATCCGCAGCAGCGTGCCGTACGTGTTCAGGCCGTCGACGGCGGCGGCCTCCTCCAGTTCGACCGGCAGGCTCTCGAAGAACGCCTTCATCACCAGCAGGTTGAACACGTTGATGGCGTTGGGCAGGGCGATCGCCCACACGGTGTTCTTCAACCCCAGGCTGGTGACCAGGACGTAGTTGGGGATCAGGCCGCCGGTGAAGAACATGGTGAACACGGCGATCCCGACCAGGGCGGTCCGGCCCCGCAGGTGCCTCTTCGACAGCACGTACGCGTAGCAGGTGGTCAGCACGACGGAGATGAGCGTGGCGACCACCGTGTAGAAGACGGTGTTGCGGTAGCTGACCCAGAACGTCGGGTCCGACGTCACCACGCGGTACGCGGTGAGGTTGAACCCCCGCGGCACGAGGTTCACCTCACCCGCGACGATGTACGCGTTGTCGCTGAGCGACCGGGCCACGATGGTGAGGAACGGATACAGCGTCACCACCACGACGCCGGTCAGCACGACGGCGTTCACCACCTGGAAGACGCGGTAGCCCCGGGTGGGCCGGGGGCCACGCGGCCGGGCCGCCGGTTGCCGCGTACGGGCCTGGGTACGCGGCTGCGTGCTCACCACAGGCTCGTCCCCACCGTGCGCCGGGAGATCGCGTTCGCCGACAGCACCAGCGTCAGCCCGATCACGGACTCGAACAGGCCGATCGCGGCGGCGTAGCTGAGGTTCCCGGAGACGATGCCCACCCGGTAGAGATAGGTCGAGATCACGTCCGCCGTCGGGTAGGTGAGCGGGTTGTACAGCAGCAGGATCTTCTCGAAGCCGACGGCCATGAAGGTGCCGATGTTGAGGATCAGCAGGGTCACCATCGTCGGCCGGATCCCCGGCAGCGTCACGTGCCAGGTCTGCCGCCACCGGTTGGCGCCGTCGATGCGGGCCGCCTCGTACAGGTCGCCGTCGACAGTTGTCAGCGCGGCGAGGTAGAGGATGGTGCCCCAGCCGACGGTCTGCCAGACCTCGGAGGAGACGTAGATCGTCCGGAACCATCCGGCCTGCTGCATGAACGGGACCGGCTCGCCGCCCACGGCACGCAGCATCTGGTTCACCGCGCCGTCCACCGACAGCAGCTGGAGGACCATGGCGGCCACGATCACGATCGACAGGAAGTGCGGCAGGTAGGACACCGACTGCACGAACCGCTTGAGGGCGCGGTTGCGCACCTCGTTGAGCAGCAGCGCGAGCACGATCGGCAGCGGGAAGCAGAACACCAGGGTCAGCGCGCCCAGCGCGAGCGTGTTGGTGAACACGTTCCAGAAGGTGGGGTCGGTGAAGAACAACCGGAAGTACCGCAGCCCGGTCCAGTACTCGCCGAACAGGCTGCCGCCCGGCTGGAAGCGCCGGAACGCGATCACGTTGCCGAGCATCGGCAGGTAGCGGAACGTCAGGAAGAACAGCAGCGGCAGGACGGCCAGCGAGTAGAGCTGCCAGTCCCGGCGCAGGGCCCGCCGCCAGGGCGTACGGCGACCGCGCGGGATCGGGGATGCCAAGCTCATCCTCCCGCCTGACCGTCGACCGGAACTTTCCGGTAATACGCCGTAAGCCTTTCGGAAATTTATGGGTATCGTTATCGCGTGTCAAGAGCGTCGATAGACAACTCCCTCGACCAGCTCCGTCGCTACACGCCGGCCGTCGTCGAGCCCACCGACTTCGACCGGTTCTGGCACGCCACCCTCGCCGCCGCCGCGGCCACCCCGCCGCTCGTCGGCGTCCGTCCCGAACCCACCGGTCTGCGGCTGGTCGACGTGTGGGACGTGACGTTCGCCGGCTTCGCCGGCGAACCGGTCCGGGCCTGGTACACCCGCCCCGCGGGCGTGTCCACGCCGCTGCCGGCCGTGGTGGAGTACCCGGGCTACGGACGCGGCCGCGGGCTGCCGGGCGAGCGGCTCACCTGGCCGGTGGCCGGTTACGCCCACCTGCTGGTGGACAACCGGGGACAGGCCGGACTGTTCAGCCGCGGGGACACCCCGGACCCGCACGACGCGCCCGGCGGGCCCAGCCCTGCCACACGGGGAATCCTGGCCCCGGACGACTACCACTACCGCCGTCTGATCACCGACGCGGTCCGCGCGGTCGACGCCGTCCGCGAACTACCCGGGGTGGACCCGGCCCGCGTCGCCGCGGTGGGCAACAGCCAGGGTGGCGGGCTCGCGCTCGCGGCGGCGGGCCTCGTCGACGGCCTCGCCGCGCTCCTGGTCACCGCCCCGTTCCTGTGCGACATCCAACGCGCCATCGAACTGACCGAGGCTTCCCCCTACGGTGAGATCGCCCGCTACCTGGCGGTGCACCGCGAGGCGGAGGAGCAGGTCCGGCACACGCTGTCCTATGTCGACGGGGTCAGCTTCGCCCGGCGGGCCACCGCTCCCGCGCACTTCGGGATCGGTCTGCGGGACGAGGTCTGCCCACCGAGCACCGGCTTCGCCGCCTACAACCAGTACGCCGCCGCCGCATCGGCCACGCCGCTACGGGAGATGCACACGTACCCGTTCAACGGCCACGAGGGCGGCGAGGCCGTCCACGTCCGGCGGCAGCTGCGCTGGCTGGACGCGGTGATCCGTCCCGCTGCGACGGCAGCCGGCTGACGCACTCACCGCATGCGCGCAGCGGAGCGCCTGGACCTGGGCCGGCGCTCCGGACCAGGCGTCGTGGCGCCTGCGCGGGCACCGTCCGGAGCGACTTGTCGTCCGCACCTAGACTGCGCCGATGGATGCTGAATTCGCTGCCAACGCCGCAGCCACCGCAGCGATCTTCGGAGTCTTCGGGATGGCCTGGTTCGGCTGGGCGCAGGAGGCGCCGCCCAAGGCGTGGCGTCCGTGGCTCGGCGCCGGCTCGGTGCTGTCCCTGACCGCAGCGGTCGTCGGCGGCATCGTCACCGTACGCACCTGGGACGAGGGCAGCTCCGTGGACGACAGGACGGGGCCGATCTTCGGTGTGATCGTCCTGATCGAGGTGGTCCTCTGTGCCGCCGGCGCGATCTGGCTCCGGCGGACCGGCCGCGCGCCCCTGGTTCCGGCCTGGATCGCCCTGATCGTCGGCCTGCACTTCTTCCCCCTGGCGCCACTTCTGGGGTATCCGGCCCTCGCGATCTGGGCCGCGCTCGTCACCCTGGTCGCGGTCGTCAGCGTCACCGTCGCCCGGCGGTACGACCTCACCCCCAGCGCCGTCGTCGGTGCCGGCACCGGCGTGACCCTCCTGATCGGAGCGGTGACCGCACTGGTGCACGCGCTCACCTAGGCGCACTGCCTGGCGCTGCTGAACAGGCGGGCAGGCCGGCCCGGCCGGGCGCTGCGGCTGGTCGACGACGGACTGGCCCGGCTGACGGCCGCGCTCGGCCCCGGCGAGCGCCCGCAGGACCTGGCCCGGCTGCGCCGCAACCGGGCGCAGGTTCACCTTGCGCTGGGCGATCCGGCGCGAGCGCCGGCCGACTGGCCCGGCCGCGGGCCGGGAGCGGGTGGGCGGGGAGTCAGCAGCCCTGGCGGCGGCTGTAGATCTGGTGGCGCTGACCAGCCCATCCGATGTAGCCGACCGCCTCGACGCAGTAGTTCGCCGTGCCGGTGACGGCGACCGGGCCGGCGTGATAGCTGAAGTCACCGGAATCGGTGTCCGCGCTACCCGAACGGGTGCAGTGCGCGCCCTCGTTCGAACGCTCCGCGCAGCGGTAGATCTGCACGAAGGTGGGTGCCGACTTCCCGTATGCCGCCCCGCGGTGGTAGAAGCAGGCGCTGTTGGTGCCCCCGTTGCTGCTGTTGTAGTAGATCACCAGTTCGCCGAGCCCGGACGACTGCACCTGGCTGTAGGTGATGGTCCCCGAGCAGGAGCCGGCCGCCTGGGCGGCGGGGGCGCCGACCGTCAGGCCCGCCCCGACGGTCACCAGTGCCGTCAGCATCGAAAGTACGCGCTTCATGAATCCCCGATCCACAGCGAGCAGGTCCATAGTGGATCATAGTCATCCGGTGGCCTCGGCCCTCCACGGCCCTTGCGCAGGTCGCCGCATCCACGGTGCTCACCTATTGACAAACATTGTTAACAATTGGACCCTGCTGAGAGAGCGCTCTCCCGTCCCTGTCTTCAGCGAGGTGTCGCCATGCGTCTCCGAAGAAAGCTGCTCGCCGCCGCGTCCGCCCTGCTCGCCGGGCTCGCGGGCGCCGTCGTCGCCACGCCCGCCCACGCGGTCGGACCGGCGTTGCTGCCCGTCACCGTCACCAACACCACCGGCCGCAGCGAGCCGGTGTTCCTCTATGTCATCGGCGTCCAGCTGTCCTCCGGCCGGCTCGGCTACGTCACCTCCGGCGGCGCCTTCGTCCCGTGGACCGGCGGGCAGATCCCGCCGTCGCCCGCGCCGGACGTCTCCATACCGGGCCCCGGCAACGGCGGCAGCACCACGATCCAGTTCCCCCGTGGCTTCTCCGGCCGGGCCTACTTCGCCCTCGGGCAGAAGCTGAAGTTCCTCCTCACCCCGGACGGGCTGGTGCAGCCCGCGCCATGGGCGGCCGGTGACGCGAACCGCGACATCCTCTTCGACTGGAGCGAGTTCACCTACAACGACTCCGGGCTGTGGCTCAACAGCTCTCAGGTCGACATGTTCGCGATCCCGCACGCGGTCACCGTGACCGGCGCCGACGGCGTCACCAAGCGCACCGGCGACGTGGTGGCCAACGGACGCAACGCGGTCATCGACGGGATCCGGGCGCAGCCGGGCTGGGCCGGCACCGTCCACACCCGCTCCGACGGGACCGTGCTGCGCGTCCTGGCTCCGGGCAAGGCGGCCGGGGCCGGCCTGCTGAGCGCCACCTACCTCGACTCCTACATCGCCTCCGCCTGGAACGCGTACACCACGAAGACGCTGACCGTGGCGCCCTTCGCCGACCAGCCGGCCATCCGGTACTACGGCCGCACCTCGGGCAACACCATGACCTTCACCAACGGCAGCGGCCAGGTGGTCGCCTCCTTCAACCGGCCCTCCTCGGCCAGCGTCTGGGGCTGCGACGGCGACCTGCCCGCGCCGAACGACCAGGTGGTCGGCCCGATCTCGCGTACGCTCTGCGCCGCCCTCAACCGGGGCACGCTCGGCACCGCCGACACCCAGCCCGGCACCAACGCCGCCGACTTCTACCGCAACAACCCCACCAACCAGTACGCCCGCCTGATCCACGCCAACATGACCGACGGCCGGGCGTACGCGTTCGCCTTCGACGACGTCGGCGGATTCGAGTCGCTGGTGCACGACGGCGACCCCCGTTCGGCCGGACTGATCCTCAGCCCGTTCACCGGCGGTGGCGGCGGCACCCCGACCACCGGGGTGCCCGTGGTCAGCAACTGGAACAACAAGTGCATCGACGTGCCGAGTTCCAACTTCGTCGACCGCGCGCCGCTGCAGATGTGGAACTGCAACAACACAAACGCGCAGAAGTGGACGTTCAGCGGCACGGCGCTGAAGAGCCAGAACAACAAGTGCATGGACATCGACGCCGGGTCCACCGCCAACGGGGCGGTGGTGCAGCTCTACACCTGCAACGGCACCGGCGCCCAGCAGTTCACCCTGAACGCGGCCGGAGACCTGGTCAACCTGCAGGCCAACAAGTGCGTCGACATCAAGGACTGGAACGGCGGCGACGGCGCGAGGCTCCAGCTCCGGGACTGCGCGGGCACGGCCAACCAGAAGTGGCGCAAGGGCTGACCGGCCGTGCGACGGTGGCGGGGGCCGACCGCGAGTCGTCCCCGCCGCCGGCAGGGTGACGGAAGTGTCGACCACCGGGCGAGCCGGCGCGCGCCGCCTGCTCGCTGCGACCGGGCGGCGAGGATCCGTGATCGGCGACGTGGCGGCCGCTCGGCGTTGGATGATGGCGTGAGTCGTCCATGCACGAGAGGCTGCGGTGAATGACCGAGCATTTGCGGGCGCGCCCGGCACGCGAGGTGCTCGACGAGCATCTGCGCCTGTCGAACGAGGGCCGGTTCGCCGAGGACATCGAGCGCAACGTGTCGCCGGACTGCCTTGTCCTCGATCGTAGGGGAGTGTTCCGGGGGCACGCCGGGGTGCGGAAACTGGCGCAGTGGCTGAGCGCGGAGCTTCCGGGCGCCCACTTCACCTACACGACAGTGCTGATCGAGGATCGGATCGGGTTCCTGGAGTGGACCGCCGATGCACCGGGCGCGCGGGTCCGCGACGGCGCCGACTCGTACGTCATCGAGGACGGCTGGATCGTCGCGCAGACCATTCACTACACGGTGGAGTCGACCGCCGGAGCCTGAGCGGGTCCGAGCGCTCACCGGACCGGGACGAAGGTGGCGGCCAACACCCGCCAGGTGCCGTCCTCACGCACCCACAGCCGGGTGTAGCGCAACCGCGCGGACACGACGGCCCCGCCCTGAACCGCGTCCACCGCGGCGACCGTGCGGGTCACCCCGGTCTCACCGTCGTCCTGGACGTCGAGCGACTCCTCCACCAGTTCGGTGATCCGCAGGGCACCCGAGCGGTAACTCTCCAGGTCGTCCTCCTTGGTGAAGACCGTGCCGTCCGGTCCGGCACCCACGACCCGGGGGTGCAGAAGCGCGTCGAGAGACTCGACATCGGCGGCACGCTGAGCGGCTTGGAGCCGCCGTTCCGCAGCACGGAGATCCATCCACCGATCCTCTCCGGCGCCCCGCGCCACGACAAGCGGGTTAGCTCGCGGCAGAACGGCAACGCTGCGGGCCCACACGCTGTTCGCTGACATCTACCATCCTTGATCATGATCTCGACCGTGTGGCGGATACTCACCCGCCAGATCGACCCCAACCCGGCGCAGGACGACGCCCTGCTGCGCGAGGCGTGCACGCAGGCGCGGTACGGCTCCGACATCGGACCGGCCCGGAAGGCTCTGGCCGCCACCCGGGACGACTACGACCGCCGGGCACGGTACGTCCGTGTGCTGGCCGAATCGACCGCTCGCGGGCTGGGATCGCGGGTCGACCGTACGACCGGCCGGGTCGACACCACAGACGCGTGGACCGATCGCTGGGCCTCTCGCGCGCCCGCCGATCCGGACGCCCAGCTCGTCCGTGCCCGTTCGCTGATGGCACGGGCGTGGGAGGTGCGCGGCGGGGACTGGGCCTCCAACGTACGCCGGGAGCAGTGGGCCGAGTTCCACCGCCTGCTGGACCTGGCCCGGCAGGTGAACGATGTCGCGATGCGGCTCGCACCGGCCGACCCCACCCCGTGGGCGCACCGGCTCAATCTCATGATCGACGAGAGTGCGCCACTGGAGGACGTCGAGGAGACGTGGCGTGAGCTGACCAAGCGGGATCCCCGGCACCATCAGGGCCACGTCTTCAAACTGACCTACCACTGCCGGAAATGGAGCGGCTCGCACGAGGCGATGTTCGGCTTCGCCCGCTCGGTCGCCGCCACGGCGCCCACCGGCTCACCACTACTCGTGCTGCCGGTGCGGGCCGCCGCGGAGTGGGCGCTGTGGGAGCAGGATCGCGAACCCCACGGCGGTACCGCCGAGGAGATCGGCGAGCGGTGGCGACAGGATCCGGTCATGCAGTCGGATCTCGACAACGCGCTGAACCGGTGGTTCCACCAGCCGGCGGCCCGGCACGCCGACTGGCTCGACGACGCGAACTTCCTGGCGTACGGGCTGGTGCGCACCGGCCGCGACGCCGAGGCCGCGCCGGTGTTCGCGTCGATCGGCCGGTACGTGACCGGCGTTCCGTGGGCCTGGTGGGGCGACGAGCGGCACGACGCCGTCTTCCTCCGGGCCCGTCGCCGCGCCCTCCGCGCCGCCTGACCGCAGGCGAGGCCGTCGCGGCCACAGTCGATTCCCCCTCGGAGGAGCCGTTCTTACCACTCTCTTACGGGACAGCGGCCGGGCGTACGTGGAGCGTCGCGGGGCGCGATGCTGAGGTCCGGCCACCAATCCGGGAAGAGGGTCACCATGGGATCACCGGCACGGTACGGGCTGTCGGTAGCGACAGTCTCCACTCTGGTGGCGGGCGTGCTGCTCCCGCCGGTCGCGCCGGTCGCCGCCGCGACTCCTTCGACGTGGACGGCGACGGTTCCCGCGCTGATCCACGAGAGCCGGCTGACCGACGTGGCTGCCACCGGCCCGGCCAACGCCTGGTCCGTCGGCTACCAGGCGTCCACCTACACGGGGTACTCGATCGACCAGCCGTACGCCCTGCTGCAGTGGAACGGGCGGGCGTGGACGGAGCGGCGGCTGCCGCACGAGGCGCATGTGCTGTACAAGGTGGACGCGGCGAGCGCCCGGGACGTCTGGACGGTGGGCGTCCGGCGCGTCGGCGAGTCGTACGCCGGGCACTTCGACGGCGCAACCTGGACGGCGCACGCGCCGTGGCCCGCCCCGGCCGGGACCTCGGAGCTGCTGGACGTGGCCGCCACGGGCGGCGGACGGGCGGTGTTCGTCGGTCACGACGGCGGCCGGCCGCTGGTCGTGGAAGGCGGCACCGGTCGGTTCGGCCGGGTCGCGGTACCGGGGACGGAAGGGCTCAACGGTGTCCTGCGGGCGGTCTCCCGGACTCCCGACGGTGGTGTGTTCGCCGCCGGTGAACGGTACGTCGCCGACGCGCCCTACCCGGAGCCGATGATCGCGCAGCGCGTCGGCGGGTCGTGGCGGGTGGCGCCACTGCCGCCGATCCCGAGCACCCGGCTCACCGGCGTGTGGGCCCGCTCGTCGACCGACGCCTGGGCGGTCGGCACCCAGGACTACGACTCCGCGCCGAAGCCGGTCATCCTGCACTGGGACGGCCGGACGTGGCAGCGGGTGGCCGGACCGGCATCGGCCGGCTGGGTGTACGCGGTCGCGGGCGACGCGAACGGCAACGTCTGGATCAGCGGCACGAATCCGATCCCGCCGTACGTCGAGTACCCGGGCACGCTGTTGCTGCGCTACACCGTCGGGCGGTGGAGTGTCGCGTACGGACCGAAGGTCGACGGCAACGACCCGAGCCTGGACGCCCTGGCCGGCATCCCGGGAACCTCGTCGTTCTGGGGGAGCGGCACCGTGTCGACCGCCGGGCTCCGCCTCACCGCCGTGATCGAGCGGACCAGGTGAGGGCAGTCGTCGACCGGACTACGGCCCGGTCGCCAGCACGGACCGGGTGAGCGCCGTCAACCCCGCTTCCCAGCGTTCGTCGGGCCAGTCGCGCAGGTGCTCCACCAGATCGCTGCGCACGGCTGCCAGCAGGGCGTGGGCGAGGTAGTCGGCCGACTCCGGACCCCGGGCCTGGGACACGACGGCGGTCAGCGTGGTGTGCCAGTGCTCGTACGACTCGGTGCGGTAGGGGCTGCCGTCGCCCGCGTTCTCCAGGGCCAGCGTCAGCACCCGGTTGGCCTGCTTGAACCGGACCAGTTCCCGCAGCAGGTGCAGGGCGCGGTCCGCCGGCGAGTCGCCGGGCAGGCCCGCCGTGAGTGTCGCCTGTAGCTGTTCGCCGCGTGCGGTGTAGAGGGCGCGGATGAGCCCCGACCGGTCACCGAAGTGCCGGAACAGGGTGCCCTTGCCCACACCGGCGGCAGCGGCCACGTCGTCCATGGAGATCCGGTCGGGGTCGGTCGCCGCCTCGAACAGCCGGTCGGCGGCGGCGAGCACCGCCTCCCGATTCCGCGCCGCGTCAGCCCGCATCCCTGCCCCCTCCGCAAACGGACCGCCAGTCCGCTATGGTGAAGTGGACCGGCCGTCCGCTTATCGTAGATCACCGCGGCGGCCCGCCGACCGGAAGGAACAACAGTGCCGAGCACCGCCCCCGACGTTTTCCACCAGGCCCTGGAGCATCTGTTCGCCAAGGACATGCCGGGCTTCATCGCCCTGTTCGCCGACGACGCCGTCATGGAGTTCCCGTTCGCGCCGCCCGGGCGGCCGAGCCGGGTGGCCGGCCGCGCCGAGCTGCACGACTACCTCATCGACTACCCGCAGACCCTGGACATCCGGGAGCTCGCCGACGTCACAGTGCACGAGACAGCGGACCCGGAGGTGATCGTCGCCGAGTTCACCGCCACCGGCGTCGTCGTCGCCACGGGCGAGCCGTACCGGCTGCGGTACATCGCCGTCCTCACCGTCCGGGCCGGGCGCATCGCGTACTACCGCGACTACTGGAACCCGCTGGCCGTGCAGGAGCTGTTCGGCGAGGGAGCGCGCGCATGATCCTCGTCGTCGGAGGCACGGGAACGACGGGCCGGCTCGTCGCGGCGAAACTCGCCGCCGCCGGCCACGCGGCCCGCGTCGCCAGCCGCCGGGCGTCCGCCGGGGGCGTCCGCTTCGACTGGTACGACCGCAGCACGTACGACACGGCGCTGGACGGTGCGACAGGGCTCTACCTGATCGCGCCCCTCGGCGACGCCGACCCGGCGCCGACCATGCTGCCGTTTCTGGACCTGGCCCGGCGCGCCGGGGTGCGGCGGGCCGTCCTGCTCAGCTCGTCGGCGATCGAGGCCGGCACGCCCGGACTGGGCGAGGTGCAGGCCCAGCTCGGCGAGATGATCCGCGAGTGGGCGGTGCTGCGGCCGTCCTGGTTCATGGAGAACTTCGTCGGCGAGCACCCGCACGCCGCGAGCGCGCGGGAACGTGGCGAGATCGTCAGCGCCACCGGCGACGCCCGGGTGGGGTTCGTCGACCCGGCCGACATCGCCGAGGTGGCGGTGCGTGCCCTCACCGACCCGGCGCCCCACGACACCGAGCACGTCATCACCGGTCCCGAGCGGCTGAGCTACGCCGACGTCGCCGCCACCCTCACCGAACTCCTCGGCCGCCCGGTCCGGCACCGTGCCGTCGACGAGGACGCACTCACGGCGTACCACGAGGCTCACGGCCTCGCGCCCGACTACGCCCGCTTCCTCGCGGGCCTGGACACCGCCGTCGCCGCGGGCTCGGAGGACCGGGTGACGACGACCGTCGCGGACGTGACCGGCCGGCCGCCCCGATCGTTCCGGGACTTCTGCCGCGACCGGCCGGCCCGGGTGCCCTGAGGCCGGGCCGGTGACATCGGCCGCGCGTCACGCGCGGCGGTCGCGGAGCTCGCGCTTGACCACCTTGTCCATCAGGTTCCTGGGCAGTGCGCCGACCACCCGGACGACGTCGGGCCGGTCCGGTTCGTCGAGCCGGCCGTCGAGGAAGGCCCGCACCTCGTCGGCGTCGACGCCGGGCTCGGCGGCGACGGCCGCTGTCAGCCGTTCGCCCGCCACCGGATCCGGGCACCCGTAGACGGCCGCCTCGACGACTCCCGGGTGGCGGTGCAGGGCCGCCTCCACCGCCTGGGTCGAGATCCTCCGGCCGTGGCGCACCACCAGGTCGCCGATGCGGTCGAAGATGTGGAGGTGGCCGTCCTCGTCGACGTGCCCCAGGTCGCCGGTGCGCACCCACCCGTCGGCGAAGGCGCGGCCGTCGGGGTCGCGGTCGTAGCGCCGGGGCGGCGCGGGCGAGCGGAGCATGATCTCGCCGATCGCGCCCGCCGGCTGAGGCGTCCCGTCGGCGCCGGCGATGCGGACGTCGGTGCCGGGACCTGGACGGCCGACCGACCCGGCGTACGGCTGCCGGTCGTAGGTCCGGGCGTCCCGGTGCTCCGACCAGGGCGGCAGGGCGACGGCGGTGTAGGCGGGCGACGCCTCCGCCGACGAGTACATGATGTTCACGGTCGCCGCCGGGAACAACGCGGCGGTCCTGGCCCGTATCACCGGGGGGATCGGTGCCGAGCCCGTGTTGACCGCGCGGACACCGGAGAGGTCGTGCCGGCGGCCCACCTCGGCCCGGGCCATCCGCGCGGCGAGTGCCGGCGGCAGGTTCACCGCTCCGACACCGTGCCGGGCCAGGGTCCCGGCGACGTGTTCCGGGTCGAGGTGGGACAGGGCCAGCACGGCGGGGCCGGCGGTCAGGGCGCCCAGCAGCGTCGCCTGGCTCGCGTTGGTGCCGGTGACCCAGGCGCTCAGGAACAGCGACTCGGTGGGAAACAGCCGGATGTCGGGCGCCTGACCGCGGCCGTACGTGAGGTTGCCGTGCGGCACCGCGATCGCCCGCGGCCCGCTCGTGGTCCCCGAGGTGAACGCGATGTCCGACACGTCCGCGGGCCCGACCGGCACACCGGGCGGGACGCCGCGGCCGGCGTGCAGCCGGTCCGTCGGTACGGACCGGCAGGTGCCGCGGGCGGTGGGCCGCAGGCCGGCCGGATCGATCATCGCGATGGCCTCGGCCCGGTCCGATCGGTACGTGAGCTGGGCGGCGGTCATCCGGTCGGACAGGTGCACGGCCGCGCCGCCGGCCTTGAGGACCGCCATCCAGGCGAGGGCGTAGGCGATCCAGTCGGCGCCGCCGAACCGCAGCGCGACCCGGTCACCTGGCCGGATGCCACAGTCGACCAGCGTGCGGGCCATGCCGTCGGACCGGGTCGCCCACTCCGCGAAGGTCAGCTCGCGCGTGCCGTCGACGCTGATCGCCGTCCGGGCGGGCGTGGCGGCGGCGCGGACCCGCAGCAGCTCCGGCACAGTGGTGAGACGCGGCGGCGGGCCGAGGCGACTCCGGTCTGACGTGCCACTGCCCACGGTGCCACCCGCCTCCCCGCCGGACCCGTCCGTCGACGGCGTGAGGGTAGGCAGGCCCTGGTGGGACGCACTGCGCAAGATTGAGCACCGGCGGCGGCCGGGGGCCCGCAGGTCTGCCATTTGCGACTCGTCCGATTCGGGAACCACGCCCGATTGATAACGATGCATTGTGCTGGACCGATTGTCCAGCAGCCGTTCGGTCGATGAAACATGGCGGTCGGTGTTGGGGCGGTCCTCTCGCAGTGTTTGCGTACGTGTCGTAGGGTCTCTGGCACCTCGGCAGTCCTGTGAGGAAGCTCGCGCGGTTAATCCTGGGGAGGGATATTCGGTGAGATTCGAGGCGGCGGATCATGCTGGATTGGGAGAGGTTCTGCTGAGGTCGAGTGTTAATCGGAATTTGCCGGGTGTGCTTCGTCGCATGACGCGGCGTGAGCATCTCTACAACTCCGGCGAATTCGACAACTCTATCTATGTCATTCAATGCGGATATCTCAAGACCTCGACATTCTCGAGGGACGGGCGCCAGTGCCTGCTGGCGATCCACGGTCCCGGTGAGGTTCTCGGCGAGGCGTGTCTGGTGCCGGGGGTGCGCAACGAGACGGCGACCGCCATGCGCAGTGCGCTGGTCTGGCGGATCCGCTCGGCCGACCTGCTGTCGGCCGTCACCGACGACATGATGATGGAGCGTGTCGTCATGTGCCTGGCCGAGCGGATGTCCGAGCAGCAGCAGGCGATCACCAACCTGGTCACCATGAACAGTGAGCAGCGGCTCGCCGCGACCCTCCTGCAACTGGCCCGTAAGCTGGGCCACCGGACGGAAGCGGGCCTGCGACTCGACGAGCGGATCACCCAGGACGAGCTGTCCGGTCTCGTCGGCACCACCCGTTCGCGGATCGGCCACTTCCTCAAGAAGTTCCACCGGCTCGGCTATCTCGAGTCGCCCCGGGGCGCCTTCATCCTGATCAACGAGCGGCGGCTCGCCGCCCACGCGGGCGTGTGAGGCGGCCCTGACCCGACACCGTGGCCGGCCGTCGCGCGGCCCGCGGCACGCGCGACGCCGCCATGGGACGGCGTGCCCGGCTCCGGCGGACGACCACGCCCAAGAGTGGACCGATGCGCGGTTCCCGCCTTTACCGGGCAATTCCCTGGTCACGGGGCGTGCCTGCTCACTATTGAGCAGGCACGTTTGGTGGCCCGCCGATACGGTGACCGGCATCGGCGGCGTGCCGACGGGCGCAAATCCGCCGAGGTGAGACGGTGTCGGATCGGGGAGTGGGAACGTGCCCATTGCAGCGAATGCCCGGCGCGGAACTGTCGTAAAGGCGTGGAAATTTGCTACGCGTAATGGGGCGGGTCGCGCCGGCGGTTCGGTGTCGGAGAACTTCGTGCTGTTCATGCCCGTCTCGTGACCGACCGGATGGAAGGGACAGAAATGGTGCTTGGCGACTCTCTGCATGAGATCTTTCAGGCGCGAGCGATCCACGACCCCGACCGGATCGCCGTCGTCGCCGGCGACGAGGCGATCACCTACGGCGGGCTGCGGGAGCGTGCCGAGCACCTCGCCCTGCGGTTGCGTGCGGCCGGGATCGGCCCGGGGTCGTTCGTCGGGCTCTGCCTCGAACCCGGCCCGGATCTCGTCGCCGGCATGCTGGGCATCCTTTCGGCCGGGGGCGCCTACGTGCCGATCGACCCCGCCTACCCGGCGACCCGGATCGAGTACCTGCTGCGCGACAGCGCCGTGACGACCACCGTCACGGCCGGTGCCCTCCGCGATCGGTTGCCGTCGTCGGCCGCCGTGGAACTCGTCGACGCCGCGCCGCAGCAGCCGGACGCCTCACCGGCGCCGGCCGTCGGGCGATCCGACCTCGCGTACGTGATCTACACCTCCGGCTCGACGGGTGAGCCGAAGGGGGTCATGGTCGAGCACGGCAACGTGATCAGGCTGTTCGAGCAGCTCGCGCCGGTGGTGTCGTGCGACGAGCGGGACGTGTGGACGATGTTCCACTCCGGGAGCTTCGACTTCTCGGTCTGGGAGATCTGGGGAGCGCTGCTGCACGGCGGCCGCCTGGTCGTCGTGCCCGCCGGCGCCCGCCGCGCGCCGGCCCGCCTGCTCACGCTGCTGCGCGAGCAGCGCGTCACGGTGCTCAGCCAGACTCCCTCGGCGTTCCGGCAGCTCATCGCCGCCGACGCCGCCGGGGCCGCCGGCGGCTTTCCGGACCTGCGGTACGTCGTGCTGGGCGGCGAACGCCTGGACGTCGCGATGCTCCGGCCGTGGATCGCCCGGCACGGCGACGACCGCCCCGAACTGATCAACATGTACGGCATCACCGAGACCACCGTGCACGTCACGCACCGGCGCATCCGCTCGGCGGACCTGGCCGACCCGGGAGTCAGCCCGATCGGCGTGCCGATCGCGGACCTCCGGATCCGGCTGTGCGACGAGACGGGCGCTGTCGTACCCGACGGCGTGCCCGGCGACATCGAGGTCGCCGGGCCCGGCGTGGCACGCGGCTACCTCGGCCGGCCGCAGCTCACCGCGGAGCGGTTCGTGACCGACCCGGAGGGCGTGCGGTGGTACCGCTCCGGCGACCGGGCGGTCCGCCGGGCCGACGGCGAGCTGGTCTATCTCGGCCGGTCGGACGACCAGCTCAAGGTCAGCGGTTACCGGATCGAACCGGGGGAGGTCGAGGCGGTCCTGGCCGCCCACCCGGCGGTCTCCGGCGCGCTGGTGACGACGCGGGACCACGGTGACGGGGACGTCCGGCTGGTGGCGTACGTCGTGCCGGCGCCCGGCGCCGAGCGGTCCGGATCGCTGGCGGCGGAACTGACCGGCCTCGCCGCCGAGCGGCTGCCGGCCCACCTGCGGCCCTCGGCCGTGCACGTGGTGGACGAGGTGCCGCTCACCCCGCAGGGCAAGGCCGACCACGAGGCGCTGTGGGCGATGACCAGCCGGGCCGCGACGGACTCCCGCGTGCCCGACGCCGCCGGTGACACCGGCTACCCGCTCGTGGTCGTCACCGCGATCGTCGAGGAGATCCTCGGCCGCGGCGGTCTGCGCGCCGACGAGGACCTGTTCGACGCCCGGGTCACCTCGCTGGCCTTCGTCCGCATCATCGCGGCCATAAACGAACGCTTCGGCCTCTCGCTCACCGGAGCTGAACTCGACGGCTCGGCCACGCTCGAGACGCTGGCCGCGTGTGTGACAGCCGGTTCGAACGAGGGCGTCCGTGTCGCCGTCTGAGTCACCGTCCGCATCGGCAGCCGCTCCGCCCACGATTGGAGTCCCATGACCACCATCCCGAAGCAGGACTTCTCCCTCAGCCCCGACGAGCTGGCCGGCTTCCGAGCCAACGGCTTCTTCGGACCGTTCCAGGTCTACGAGATCGAGGAGATGAAGGCCGCCTGGCGGCGTGAGCGGCTCCAGCTGCTCGATCGCAGCAAGGCCGTGTACCAGGACGAGGCGGCGCAGTCCGGCAACACCAACATCTCCAACTACGACCGCCACCTCGACTCTTCGTTCCTCGCCGACCACATCAGCCGCCCGCAGATCGTCGACCGGGTCGCCAGCGTTCTCGGCCCGGACCTGCTGTGCTGGCGGACCGAGTTCTTCCCCAAGTACCCGGGTGACGAGGGCACCGACTGGCACCAGGCGGACACCTTCGCCAACGCCTCCGGCAAGCCGCAGATCCTCTGGCCGGACGAGGTCAAGGAGTTCGGCGGCACGATCACCGTCTGGACCGCGTTCACCGAGGCGAACGAGGAGAACGGCTGTCTCCAGTTCATCCCGGGCACGCATCAGCAGATGAACTACGACGAGACCAAGAAGATGCACTACGAGCCCGACCGGATCAACCAGGCCGACAAGGACGGGGTCCGGCGCGGCTTCTTCGGCTACGACTATCGGGAACTCCAGAAGGACCCGGACTTCAAGCCGGACGAGTCGAAAGCGGTGTCCATGGTGATGCGGCCGGGCCAGGCGATCCTGTTCTGGTCCACGCTCATGCACGCGTCGGTGCCGCACAGCGGCCGGACCGACGAGATGCGTCTCGGCTTCGCCGCCCGCTACGTGCCGACGAGCGTCCGCGTCTACCCCGACACGACCGAGATCGAGGAGTACGGCGGACGGGTCAGCCTCGACCGGTACGGCGCGGTCCTGGTCCGCGGCGAGGACCGGTACGGCTTCAACCGGCTGTCCACGGAGACGACCCGGGGACACGCCTTCACGCGGCGGTAGCCCTCCGGCCCCGGGCCGCATCCTGCCCCGAACCGCACTTCGTCAGGAGGCACGTGCTCCCACCCCGAGCCCGGGCCGTGTGGCGGCTCGCCACGGCCGTACTGGACGTCACACCGTTGATCAATGTGCTTCCGAGCCCCGTCCCGATCGCCGCCGACTGCTCCGCCGCACTGCTCGACGCGGTGCGGCGGCGGCTGGGGGCGCCGCCGTTCGACGTACGGCCGTCCGCCGCGGCGGCCGACCTCGACCCGTTCGCGCGGGTGGTCAGCGACCGGCTGCGCGCCGCCGCCGAGGCGGCGGGTGGCGAGGACGCGCTGGACGACGTCGACGAGGCCGTCGCCGCCGCCGTCGCGGACAGCTTCGACGAGCGGTACCCGGTCACGCCGGTGCCGGCCGTCGACGGCACCCTGCTCCAGGCCCGCGCGCTCGGCCGGCCGGCGGCGGAAGCCGTCGTCGTGGTGTCCGCCTGCGGGATGCCGGCGAAGCTGTGCGAGCCGTGGCTGCGTCGCCTGGCCCGCGACCACTACGTCCTCACCCACGACACCCGGGGGCTCTTCGGCGACATCGACGGCTTCTCCGGCGCCACCGGCGTGCCGGCCCAGGCCGCGGACGTCCTGGCGGTGACGGAGCACTTCGGCGTGAGCCGGGCACACCTGGTCGGTCTGTGCGGCGGCGCGGTGGTCTCCCTCGCGTTCGCCGCCGACCACCCCGGGCGGGTCGCGTCGATGAGTCTCTGGCACGGCGACTACGAGCTGGGCCCGGACTGCCCGCGCACGGAGCACCAGCGCAACCTGCGTGCTCTGCTGGACATGACAGCCGACGGCCGGGTGTCGGCCGAGTCCATGTTCGCGGTGATGAGCGGGTCCATGCTGCGCGGCACGCCGCCCGGGCTGGCGCATCTGGTGCTCTACCCGTACGCCACCCCGCGTCTGCTGAAGCGGTACTGCCGGCTCAACGGGGCGATCATGGGGACGGACGCGCGAGCCTGCCTGCCCGCCGTGAGCGGGATCCGCACGCTCGTGGTCACGAGTGAGGACGACGCCACCGCCCACCCGGAGGGCTCACGTCGCGTCGCCGCCGCGATACCCGGCGCCCGCCTGCACGTCGCCCCGACCGGCGACCATCTCTCGCTGTTCGAAGGCCGGCCCGAGTTGCTCGAACTCGCGGCCTCGTTCGTCAGGGAGGCGTCATGACGGCCGAACGGCATCGCACCGAGAACCAGGAGTCACGGGCCGACCAGGAGGGAGGCTGTGCCATGTCGCGCGGTCTGCTGTCGCTCGGCGAGCAGTTGCGCTACCTGGTGCAGGACCGGGCGCTCAGCGCCACGACGATGCGCGTGCCGAAGCACTCGCACATCTACAACTGCGGTGAACGCGACGGCAACATCTACCTGGTCGAGAGCGGCCAGGTCCGCACCGTCAGCCTGTCCCGCGACGGCAAGCGCTGCCTGCTGTCGGTCTACACCGACGGGGACGTCTTCGGCGAGCTGTGCATCCTGCGTGAGAACCGGATCGAGACCGCCACCGCGATGACCCCGGTGGCGCTGCGGCGCATCCCCAAGACGAGGCTGCTCGAGGCGGTGGCCGAGGCCGGGTTGCAGGGCGCCTTCATCCGGCACCTGACCGGCCGGCTGTCCGAGCAGCAGCAGATCATCACCACGCTGGTGACGATGGACAGCGAGCAGCGGCTGGCCACGATCCTGCTACGACTGGCCCGCAAGCTCGGCAAGCGGCAGGGCGAGTACCTGTGCATCGTCGAGCGCATCTCGCAGGAGGAACTGGCCTGGATGGTGGGCACCACCCGGTCACGCGTCGGCTACTTCCTCAAGCGGTTCCACGACGCGGGCTTCGTGCGCCGCACCCGCGAGTCGTACCTGCTGGTGCACGAGGAGCTTCTCACCGGCTATGTGCAGAAGCTGATGTGACCGCGCCACCCGTCCTGCACAACGTTGAGCAGTGCCGGTCCCGGTCCGCGGTTAGCGTCCACACGCCGCACCAAGTCCCGCCGTAGTCGCCCTCGGCCGTAACGAAGGGAATGCCGGTGACCATCACGTCGCGCCCGACATCCGCGAAATCCGACCCCTGGTCGTTCCTGCTGCCGGCGCAGCACCAGACGACGACCGCGCCCGACGAGATCCTGCACTCCGGCAACGCCGGTCTCATCATCCACCGCGTCGGCCAGGTGGCGTACGAGTTCCGCGACGAGGCCCGCGAGTTCGCCCGGAGCCTTCAGCAGCACAACAACCAGGTGCTGCACCCGTACGCGACGGCGTTCGTGTACGAGGAGGTGTTCGGCCGGCAGGAGCGGCTGCACTGGCTCATCCACATGCGGGCGCCCAACGACTACGGCCGGCTGCTCGAGATGGTCGAGCACGACAGCGACTTCAAGGAGATCGCCCAGGGCGACCGCCTCACCGACCGCGGCGGCGGCAACTGGGAACGCATGTTCGGCGAGGCGACGTTCCAGGAGACCGTCATCGTGCCGCAGCACGGGCTCACCCACGCCGACGAGGACGACGATCTGGACGGCCTGTTCGCCGCGCCCGCACACCACCAGACGGACCAGCCCGCCGACCGGATGCTGCACTCCGCCAACGCCTGCGCGATCGTGCACCGCCGGGCGCAGGTGAAGTACGAGATGCGCAAGGAGGGCCGGCAGTTCGCGTACGAGTGGCAGGAGCACATCAACCGCACGCTCGCCGGCGAGGCCACCATCTTCCTGTACGAGGAGACCTGGGGACGCCAGGACCGGATCCACTGGCTGATCCACCTGCGGACGCTGGACGCGTACCGGCACCTGATGCGGCTCGCCGAGACCGACGACGATTTCCGCGCGCTGCTCGACAAGCAGTTCGTCGCACCGCACAAGGGCGGCGGCACGTGGGGCCGGATGTTCGTCGAGGGATCCATCAACGACACGGTGCTGGTGCCGCACACCGCCCGCACCGGCCGCTGACGCGGCCGGTGGCAGCGACGATGCCCGGCCGGACCGTCCGGCTCTCCGAGTCGGCGGCGGTGCTCACCGTCGTCCTGAACCGCCCGGACCGGCAGAACAGCATCACCTCCGCGCTGCTCGCCGACCTGCACCACGCGCTGGACCGGGCGGAGCAGTCGCCGACCTGCCGCCTCGTCGTGATCAGGGGCGAGGCCGGGATCTTCTCGATGGGCATGGACCTGGCCGAGGCGGGGACGGCCGGAGCCGGCACCGACGAGCTGGCGGAGAACGGCGCCCGGGAGTTCCTCGGCCTGCTCCGGCGCCTCACGACCATCGGCCGCGTCGTGGTGTCCCAGGTGGACGGCACGGCTGCCGGTGGCGGCGTCGGCATCGCCGCCGCCAGCGACTTCGTGTACGCCACCCCGCGCAGCCGGTTCAGCCTGCCGGAGGCGCTGTGGGGCCTGCTGCCGTGCTGCGTGCTCCCGTTCCTGATCCGGCGCGTCGGGTTCCAGAAGGCGTACGCGATGACCCTGGGCACCCACCCGGTGGGCGCGGAGCAGGCCGCCCGCAGCGGCCTGGTCGACGAGGTCACCGACGACCCGGACGCCGCGCTGCGCCGGCTGCTGATGCGGGCGTCGCGGATCGACGGGGCGACGGTGGCCGACACCAAACGCTACTTCGACCAGCTGTGGATCATCTCCGAGCAGACCGAGGCGGCAGCGGTGCGGGAGTTCGGCCGGCTCATGTCGTCGGCGCCGGTACGGCGGCGCATCGCCGACTTCGCCGCGCACGGGAAGTTCCCCTGGGAGAGCTGAGGAGGCACGCGCATGGACGCCTGGCTGTTCCCGGGGCAGGGATCGCAGGCACGCGGGATGGGAGCGGACGTCCTGGCCCGGTACCCCGACCTGGTACGCCGCGCGGACGAACTGCTCGGGTACTCCGTACGGGAGCTGTGCGAGCGGGATCCGGACCGCCGGCTGCGGGACACGCGGTACGCCCAGCCGGCGCTGTTCGTGGTGCACGCCCTCACCTATCTCGCGCGCGTCGACGACGGCGGGGCCCCCGACGTCGTCGCCGGCCACAGCCTCGGCGAGTACGGCGCACTCTTCGCCGCCGGCTGCTTCGACTTCGACACCGGGCTGCGTCTGGTGCACGAGCGCGGCCGGCTGATGGGCGAGGTGACCGGCGGCGGGATGATGGCCGTCATCGGGCTCCCGATGGAGCAGCTCGCGGCGGAACTCGCCGAGGACGCGCTGCGGGTCCTCGACGTCGCCAACCACAACGAGCCCGCCCAGGTGGTGATCTCCGGGCCGCAACCGGCGTTGCGGGTGGCGGCCGACCGGCTCGCCGGACGTGCCGGGGTGCGGTGCGTGCCGCTCAACGTGAGCGCGCCGTTCCACTCCCGCTACATGGCCGACGCGGCGGCCCGGTTCGCCCGGGTGCTCACCGGTGTGACGTTCCGCGAGCCACGCCTGCCGGTGATCTCGAACGTCACCGCCCGGCCGTACCCGCCGGGCGCGGTGGCCGACCTGCTCGGCCGCCAGATCCGCAGTGCGGTGCGGTGGTGGGACACGGTGCGGTGGCTGCGGGAGCACGGCGTCACCGGCGTGGCCGAGCTGGGCCCGGGCACCGTGCTCAGCCGGATCTGGCGCACCGCCGAGACGGTCCCCGCCGCCGCGCCCGCCGCCGGTCCTCCGGCACGCGTCGCCACGGCCCCGGCGCCCTCGGCCCCGGCGCCCACGGCACCCACGGCTCCGATGTCGCCGGCCGCTGTCGCGGGGCCGCCGGCCGTACCCCGGCCGGTGCGCGCGGAACTGCTCGGCTCCGCGGCGTTCCGCCGCGCCTACGGCGTCCGGTACGCCTATCTGAGCGGCTCCATGTACCAGGGCATCGGCTCGGTCGACCTGGTGCTCCGGATGGGCCGGGCCGGTCTGCTCGGATTCTTCGGCGCCGGTGGCCTCACCCTCGACGAGATCGACGACGCGCTGGGTGTCCTCGGCCGCGAGCTGGGGCGCGGTGGCCCGTACGGCGCCAACCTGCTGCACGCCGTGGACGACCCCGACCACGAGGCCGCGGTGGCCGCCCTCTACGTGCGCCACGGCGTGCGGTTCGTCGAGGCCGCCGGCTACACCGGGATCACCGCGCCGCTCGTGCACGCCCGGTTCGCCGGCGCCCACCGCGACGCCCACGGCCGGCCGGTGGCGGTCCGCAACGTCCTGGCGAAGGTGTCCCGCCCGGAGGTCGCCGAGAAGTTCCTCCGCCCGCCGGAGGAGTCGCTGCTGCGACGGCTGGTGGACGACGGCCGGCTGACCACCGCCGAGGCCGACGTGGCCCGTGAGCTGCCGGTCAGCGCGGACGTCTGCGTCGAGTCGGACTCCGGCGGGCACACCGACGCCGGGGTGGCGCTGACACTGCTGCCGACCATGTCCCGGCTGCGTGATCGGGTCGTCGCCGAGTACCGCTACCCGGAACGGCCCCGCATCGGCGCGGCGGGCGGCCTGGGCGCACCGGAGGCGGTCGCCGCGGCGTTCACGCTGGGCGCCGAGTTCGTCGTCACCGGGTCGGTCAACCAGTGCAGCCCGCAGGCCGGAACGTCACCGGCGGTCAAGGACATCCTCGCCACGCTCGACGTGCAGGACACCACGTACGCGCCGGCCGGCGACATGTTCGAACTCGGCGCACGGGTGCAGGTGGTGCGCAAGGGCACCCTCTTCCCGGCCCGCGCGAACCGGCTCTACCAGCTGTACCGCCAGCACGAGTCGCTCGGCGACATCGACGCGCGGACCCGCCGCACCATCGAGGACACCTACTTCCGCCGGTCCTTCGACGAGGTGTGGGACGAGACGCGGCGCTATCTGCAACGGCGGCACCCCGAGCAGATCCCACGGGCGAACCGGCAGGAGAAGCACCGGATGGCCCTGGTGTTCCGCTGGTACTTCGTCCACTCCAGCCGGATGGCGCTGCGCGGGGTCCTGGACGAGCGTGTCAACTTCCAGATCCACACCGGCCCCGCCATCGGTGCCTTCAACCGCTTCGTCGACGGCACGGATCTGGCCGACTGGCGCGATCGGCACGTCGACGTCATCGCCGAGCGCCTCATGGAGGGCGCCGCCGCCCTGCTGGGCACCCGGTACCACCAGTTCACCGAAGGAGCGACAGGATGACCGACCAGAGTCCGCCCCCCATTCCCTCGGCGCAGCACCAGACGTCGCTGAGCCCGCACGAGATCCTCCACTCCGCCAACTCCGGCATGATCGTCGAGCGGGTCGGCCAGCTGCGCAACGAGTTCCGCTCCGAGGGGCGCACCTTCGCCCGG
Organism: Micromonospora sp. AMSO1212t; assembly: GCF_008868145.1. Classification (NCBI taxonomy): domain Bacteria; kingdom Bacillati; phylum Actinomycetota; class Actinomycetes; order Micromonosporales; family Micromonosporaceae; genus Micromonospora; species Micromonospora sp. AMSO1212t. Next base: position 119,095 of record NZ_WBKS01000001.1, on the reverse strand, counting down.
GAGATCGCCGAGTACATCAACACGAAGCAGGTCGGAGTGGCCAGCGCGTTCGTGTACGAGGAGACGTTCGGCGTCAAGGACCGGATCCACTGGTTCATCCACATGTCGTCGATGGACCAGTACGAGACGCTCGTGCACATGGGCGACAGCGACGAGTCGTACCGCAACACCTTCTCCCGCAACTACATCCCCGAGGAGAAGGGCGGCGGGACCTGGGCCCGCCTGTTCCTGGACGGCAGCCTGCGCGAGACGGTGCTGCTGCCCCAGTTCTGGGGGATGTACGGCACCCGCACCGAGCACGGCGCCGAGGAGCACAGCGAGGTCTTTCGCTCCCAGGGCAACAGCACCCTGCCCGGCGCGCAGGCACAGACCGACATCCCGGCGGACCAGATCATGCACTCGGCGAACGCCGGGATCGTCATCCACCGGACCGCGGAGATCGTCTACGACTTCCGCTCGGAGGCCCGGCAGTTCGCCCGGGAGGCCGCCGACGCCATCAACCGCAACCTGCCGGGGGAGGCCACCGCCTTCCTGTACGAGGAGGCGTTCGGCACGCAGGACCGGATCCACTGGCTGATCCACCTCAAGTCGTTGGCCACCTACCAGCGGCTGCTCGAGCTGCACGTGCGGGACGCGAGCGTGCGCGACATCTTCTTCCGCCAGCGCATCGAGCCGGAGCGGGGCGGTGGCAGCTGGGCCCGGATGTTCGTCCAGGGCTCGATGACCGACACCGCCCTCACCCCGCAGCACTGGGGCATGTACGCCACCGCCCCCGAAGCGGGCCGCTGACCTGCTGAACACCCCCGGCGCCCGGTTGCTCAGTTATGAGCAGCCGGGCGCCGTCGTCGTGATTAGCGTCCCTGACCAGCGTCGGAAGTGGCGTCACACGAACCGCGGGCCGGCTCTGCGCCGCATGCGGGACGTGCTCTTTCCTCGTACAGGAGGAGAAGTGGAACCACGCGGTGGGGCACACGATCGGCAGGCTCCGGCCGGACCCGGCGACGGACCCGGCGGACCGGCGGCGGCGCGACTGACCGAGGTCCTCGCGGCGGTGCTGCCGGACGGACCCCCGCCGGCCTGGGGCGTCCCGCTGCGGGCGGCGGGCCTGAGCTCCGTCGCCACGGCACGGCTGGTGCTCGAACTACAGGTGGCCTTCGGCGTCGAGGTTCCGATGGAGCGCCTCAGGCCCGGCACCACCCCGGCCGACCTGCTGGAGCTCGTCACCGCCGCCGGGACCGGACCGGATGCGGCCGGCGCGCTCAGTCCGCTCACCGCCCGGCCCGCCGACCGGTGGCAGCCCTTCGACCTGACGCCGCTGCAGGAGGCGTACGTCTTCGGCAAGGACCCCGACCTGACCGACGACCCGGTCGGCTGCCACCTCTACCGCGAGTTCGTCGTGCCGGACGCCGACACCGGCCGGCTCGGCGCGGCGTGGGCGCGGGTCGTGGCCCACCACGACATGCTCCGCATGGTGGTCGAGGCGGACGGCCGGCAGCGATGTACCGAGGACGTGCCGCCGTCCGCCGTGGTGGTGCACCCGGCACAGCCCACCGCCACCGCGTACGCCGAGCGGGTCGCGGCCGTCCGTGACCGCCTCGGCGCCCTCCGGTTCGAGCCCGGCGACCGGCCGATGCACGCCGTCGAGATCACACCGGGCCCGGACGGCGTGGCCACCGTGCACGTCGCGATCGACGCGATGCTCGTCGACGGGCACGGCATGGCACTGCTGCTGGACCACTGGGGTCGCTGCTACGCCGACCCCGCGGCGGACCTGCCGGCGGCCGCGTTCACCGCTCGCGACGCGCTGCTGGCGCTCGCGGAGCAGCAGGACACCGACGCCTACCGCGCGGATCTGGAGTACTGGACCGACCGGCTGCGCGACCTGCCGCCCGGACCGCTGGCCGGCCTGCGACCGGCGCGGGAGAACCTGGCCACCCGCCGGGTGCTGACCGGTCGCGTGGGCGCCAGGCAGTGGCGGGTGCTGCGCGCCCGGGCCGACAGCCTGGGGGTCTCCGCGACGGCCCTGGTCCTGACCTTGTTCTCCGAGACACTGGCCCGGCACGCCGGTCGCACCTCGTTCTCGCTGGTGCTGACCACCAGCAGCCGGCCGCAGCTGCCCCGGGACGCCGACAAGCTGATCGGGCCGTTCACCGACACCAGCGTGTTCGTGACCGGGGCCATGACCGACCTGCCGTTCGGCGATGCGGTACGCGCCGTGCACGAGCAGCTCTGGACGGACCTGGGACACCGGACCGTCTCCGGGGTCACGGCCCTGCGGGAGCGCCGGCGCCGCGACCGCACCGCCGCCGACGTGGCGTTGCCGGTCGTCTTCACCAGCCTGCTCGACGTGGGCCCCGCGCCGGACCCCCACGGTTTCGCCGCCGCGGTGACCCACGCCTCCAGCCGTACGTCGGGTGTCGTCCTGGACCACCAGATGTGGGAGCAGGACGGTGAGCTGCGCCTGCGGTGGGACATCGCCGCCGGCCGGTTGCCGGCCGGGCTGCCGGAGACGCTGTTCTGCGCCTTCCGCACCGCGCTGGAGGCGGTCGACGACGGGGACGACGTCGAGGTCCGGCCGCTCAACGAGCTTCAGATGGCCTACTACGTGTCCCGGGCCACCGACGGCGGCGCGCCGTGGAACGGCTGCCAGGTCTATCACCGCTTCGATGTCGAGGACCTCGACCTCGACCGTCTGGAGGCCGCCTGGCTGCGCCTGGTGGCGGCGTACGACCCGCTGCGCAGCGTGCTCGCCCTCGACGGGCACCTGCACGTCAGCGCCCGGCCGCCACGCTGGTGGTGGATCCCGGACATCGACCTGAGCGGTGAGCCGGATCCCGAGGCGGTCCACGCGGCGATGGCGCGGGAGATGGTACGGACGGCCTTCCCGCTCGGCCGCGCGCCGCAGTGCGAACTGCGCGTGACGCGTACCGCGCCGGGCCGGGCCTCGCTGCACCTCGCCCTCGACCTCGTGCTGCTCGACGGGCGCAGCATGCACGTGCTGTTCCGTGAGCTGCTGCGGTGCTACGCCGACCCGGACGCGTCGCCGACGCCGCCCGTACCGGCCGAGGAGTACCTCCGGGCGCAGGGGGAGCGGCAGCCGCCGGCGGGGGACGGCCACTGGCCGGCGTACTGGCAGCGGCGGTTCGCGCAGCTGCCGCCCGGTCCGGCGCTGCCGGTCGCCCCGGACGCGGCGGACCGCCGCCGCCGTCGCCTCCAGGGCCACGTCGACGGGTGGCGGTCGGTGCGGGCCTGGGCCGCCGCGCAGGGCGTGACGCCGGACGCGCTGCTCGTGGCGGCGTTGACGCGCGCGCTGGCAACGGAGTTCGAGGAGCCGTTCACCGTGCCGGTGGTGCGCTGGACCGAGGAGGCCGAGCCGTACCGGCCGGGGGAGTTCACCGCCCTGAGCTGGCTGACCGTGACGCCGGGAGACGACCGCGCCCTGATCGCGCTCGCGCGGGACGCGCAGGCGCAGATCCGGGCGGACGCGCAGGCGCCCGCGCTGAGCGGCCTGGCCGAGCTGCGCCGGATCGTGATGCGGCAGCGGAGGTCACGTCCCTTCGCGCTGCCTGTCGTCTACACGTCCGTCCTGGAACTGGCCGATCACCCGCTGCCCGGCGGCGTCACCGCCGGACCGTGGCTCACCTGCACCCCGGACGTGTCTCTGGACAGCAACGCCGTCGACGACGGCGACCGGCTCAGCTTCTTCTGGGACGTCGTCGACGCCGACTTCGCCGAGGGGTCCGCCGACCGGCTCTTCGCCGGATACCGGCGCGGCATCGCCGAACTCGTCACGGCCGCCGCCGCGCCGGCGGCCACCGTGGACCGGGACACCGTCGTGTACGCCTGGAACGACACCTCGGTCCCGTACGTCGCCGACGGTCCGGCGCACCTGCTGTTCGAGGAGCAGGCCCGTCGTCGCCCGGACGCCGTCGCGGTGCGGTCCACCACCGGCACGCTCAGCTACGGCGAGCTGAACCGGGACGCGAACGCGATCGCCTGGCGGCTGCGAGACCTCGGCGCGGGCCCCGGCACCGTGGTCGGCATCGCCCTGCGGCGTGGCCCCGGCATGATCGCGGCCGTCCTCGGGGTGCTCAAGGCCGGTGGCATCTATCTGCCCGTCGAGCCGGGACTGCCGTCGGAGCGGGCCGGGTTCATGCTGGCCGACGCCGGTGCCGCGTTCCTGCTGACCGGGTCCGCCACCGAGGGCTGGAACCTGCCGGACCAGGTGCGGCGCGTCGACCCGGAGGCGCCCGCGGCCGGCCCGCCGGAGACACGTACGGATCCGCCACCGGTCAGCGGGCCGGACGACATCGCGTACGTCATCTACACCTCGGGCAGCACGGGCCGGCCGAAAGGGGTGGCGGTCGCGCACCGCGCGGTGCTGAACCTGCTCAACTGGGCGTACCGGACCTTCGCCTTCGACGAGCGTGATCTCGGGCTGTCGGTCACGTCCCTCGGCTTCGACCTGTCGGTCTTCGACATCCTCGGGCTGCTCGGGCGCGGCGCCGGCCTCTACGTCGCCGACGATGCCCAGCAGAAGGACCCGGAACTGCTGCTCGACGTGCTGCTCGACGAGCCGGTGACCTTCTGGAACTCCGCGCCGACCACGCTGCACCAGCTCGCGCCACTGCTGCCCGCGCGCGTCGGTGACCCCGGCGCCACCGACCTGCGGCTGGTCTTCCTCAGTGGTGACTACACCCCGCTGACCCTGCCCGACCAGGTCCGCGACGTGTTCCCGAACGCGCACCTGGTCAGTCTGGGCGGGGCCACCGAGGCCACGGTGTGGTCGAACTACTTCCGCATCGGGTTCGTCGATCCGCGCTGGCGCAGCATCCCGTACGGCCGCCCGATCGACAACTCGCGCTACTACATCCTCGACGACGACCTGGAGCCGTGCCCGGTCGGCGTGGCGGGCGATCTCTACATCGCCGGGGACTGCCTCAGCGCCGGGTACTGGCGCCGGCCCGGGCTGACCGCGGAACGCTTCGTCGCGGACCCGTTCGCCCGTACGCCCGGCGAGCTGATGTACCGCACCGGCGACCTGGCGTCCTACTTCCCGGACGGGACGATGTGCTTCCTCGGCCGCTCCGACCACCAGGTCAAGATCCGCGGATTCCGGGTGGAGCTGGGCGAGGTGGAGCACCGCCTGCGCTCGCACGAGACCGTCCACGACGTCGTGGTGCTCGCCCGGAGCGACGCCGCCGGGGACAACAAGCTGGTCGCCTACGTCATCCCCCGCCCGGGCGCCACGCCGGCCGTGCGTGACCTGCGCGCGTACGCCGCCGAGGCGCTGCCCGACTACATGGTGCCGAACGTCGTCGTCTTCGTCGGCGAGTTCCCGGCCACCTCGAACGGCAAGCTCGACCGGGCGGCGCTGCCGTGGCCGGTCGAGTCCGGCGTGGCTCCGGCGTCACCGGCACCCTCGGGCACCGGGACGCCCGAGGCGGCGCCGGACCTGCCGTCCGAGGCGGTTTCGGCGACGGCCGAGGCGGTGCCGGAGACGGCCGAGGCGGTGCCGGAGACGGCCGGCAGGATCCGGGTGCCCGACCTCGCCGCCGAGATCGCGGCCATGTTCGCCGAACGGCTCGGCGTCGCGCACGTCGACGTCGAGTCGGACCTGTGGGACCTGGGCGCGACGTCCTTCACCATGGTGCAGGTCTCCGGTGCCCTGCAACGCCGCTACCGGGAGCGGATCCCGGTGTCGGTCCTGCTCTCCGAACCCACCGCCACGGGCATGGCGCGGCATCTGGCGCCACGCCTCGGCGCGGCCACCCCCGTACCTGATTCCGGGGCCGACGGGCCGGTCGCGGCCGAGGGGACGGCCGCCGCTCCGGCCACCGCGCCGGAGCCGGTCGCGGCCACCGCACCGGTCGCCCCGCCCGAGCCGGACGTCGCCGAGCGCCTGGACTTCTTCGACGCCGGCAGTCGCGCGGCGTTCAAGGCCACCCGCGCGCACCTGCGCCCGCCGGAAGCGGGCGACGTACGCCGGGCGCTGCCCGACCTGCGGCCGGCCGACGAGCACTACCGGTGGCGGCAGAGCCGTCGCGAGTTCCGGTCCGGCCCGGTGCCGCACGACGCGTTCGCCCGCCTGCTCAGCCTGTTGCGCACCGTCGAGACCGGAGAACGGACCCGGGCGCTCTACCCCTCGGCCGGCGACACGTACGCGGTCCAGGTCCACCTGGTCGTGCATCCCGGCGGCGTGGCCGGGGTCGAGCCGGGCGCCTACTACTACCACCCGGTCGAGCACGCCCTGCGCCTGATCGGACCGGCCGGCCCGGGCCGGGCCGCGCACTTCCACTACAACCGTCCGCTGGCCGACCGCGCCGCGTTCGAGATCTACCTCGTCGGCCGCCGTCCGGCCGTCGAACCGCTCTACGGCGAGGACACCGACCGGTTCCTCGCGCTGGAGGCGGGGTATCTCGGTCAACTGCTGATGATGGCGCAGCCGGCCACCGGCATCGGCCTGTGCCCGATCGGCGGGGTCGCTCCCGACCCGGTCCGCACCGCTCTGCGGCTCGACGACGGTCACCTGTTCCTCCAGGCGTTCCTGGCCGGCCCGGTGGACATCACACCCACCGCCACCGCCGAGGGCGGCCGCCCGGCGTTCTGCGCGCCGCAGCCCTCGCCCGCCGTACCGGCCGGGCCGGGCCCGGAGATCGCCGTCGTCGGCGTGTCCGGACGCTATCCGGACGCCCCCGACCCGGAGCGGCTGTGGGACAACCTGGCCGCCGGCCGGGTGTCGATCGCGGCGCCGCCGGCCCACCGGGCCGGCATCGCGCACCGGCCGCGTCCGGCGGACGCGCCGCCCGTGCCCGGCGGTTTCCTTCCCGACGTGGAGGGCTTCGACAGCCTGGCCTTCCACATCTCGCCGGCCGAGGCCCGCACCCTCGACCCGCAGCTGCGGCAGTTGCTGGAGGTGGTGGCGGAGTGCTTCGACAACGCCGGCCACACACCGGCGGACCTGCGCCGTACCGCGCCGCGCATCGGCGTCTTCGTCGCCCTGATGTGGCACGACCACCAGCACGTGGGCGCCGACGAACTGCGGGCGACCGGCCGCACCCGGACCTCCGCGGTCGCCTCGGACATCCCGAACCGCATCTCCCACCACTTCGGTCTCGCCGGTCCCAGCCTGGCCGTCAACACGTCCTGCTCGTCGTCGCTGACCGCCCTGCACCTGGCCGTGCAGAGCCTGCGTCGGGGCGAGTGCGACGCGGCCGTGGTCGGCGCGGCCAACCTCTTCACCCACCCGTACCACCTGGAACTACTGGCCGGTCTGGACCTGCTCACCGACGGCGGCGCCCCCGGCGCCTTCTCCGCCGAGCACGCCGGCTGGTCGCCCGGCGAAGGCGTCGGCGCGGTGCTGCTGCGGCCGCTGGCCGACGCCGGCCGGGACGGGAACACCGTGCACGGCGTCATCGAAGGAACCTGGGCGGGCCACGGCGGCCACACCGGCCGCTTCGGCGCGCCGTCCGCGGACTCGCTCGGGGACGCCATGACCGCCGTACTGGCCGACGCCGGGCGCACCGGCGCCGACATCGGGTACGTCGAGTGCGCGGCCGCCGGGGCGGCGATGACCGACGCCGCGGAGCTGGAGGCGCTGGGCCGGGTCCTGGCCCGTGAGCCGCTGCCGGCGGCGGTGCCGGCCGGCACGATCAAGTCCGCCATCGGGCACCTGGAGGCCGCCTCCGGGCTGTCCCAGCTCACCAAGGCGCTCCTGCAACTGCGCCACGACCGGCTCGCCGCCACCGCGGTCGCCGACCGGGTGAACCCGCTCGTGTCGTGGGACAGCCTGCCGGTGCGGCTGGTGCGGCACACCGAGGACTGGCCGGCGGGCACGCCGCGCCGCATCCTGGTCAACGCGATCGGCGCGACCGGTTCCTCCGCGCACGCGGTGCTGCGGGCGCCCGACCCGGTCGCCGCCACGCCCCGCTCCGGCGAGGACCAGCCGGTCGTCCTGTCCGCGGCCGGCCCGGACGCGTTGCGGGAGTACGCCCGGCGCCTGCACGAGCGCCTGCTACGGGTGACCGGTACGCCGGACGAGCCTGCGCTCGCCGACGTCGCCCGGACCCTGCTGGCCGGTCGCCGCGACCGGCCGCACCGGCTCGCCGTCCGCTGCGCCGACCTGGCCACCCTCGTCGACGCCCTCGGCGCGTTCGTCCGTGACGCGCCCCATCCCGCCCTGCGCCGGACCCCGGCGGACCCGCCCGACGCGGTGGACCGGTGGCTGAGCGGCGAGGACGTGGACCTGCACCCGCTGGTCCCGGCCGGCGCCCGGCGGGTGCCGCTGCCGTCCGCGCCGTTCGAGCGGCCGGAGCCCGCCTCCGCGCCGCCCGCGCTCACCGTGGACCACACCCGGATCGAGGAGCTGCTGCGGCAGCGGCTCGCGCAGGTCAGCGGCATACCGCTGGAGCAGGTGCGGCCCACCGTGCCGCTGGAGCACTACGGCCTGACGTCGTACCTGGTCACCGAGCTCAACGCCCACCTGGAGCGGGACTTCGGCGAGACCTCGCGGACCCTGTTCTTCGAGCACCGGGACCTCGCCGGCGTGGCCGGCCATCTGGCCGCGCGCGCCCCGTCCGCCGCCCGGCCGGCCGCGTCCGCCGTACCACCGGCCGTGTCCGCGGCCCCGCCGGTGCCGGAGCCGGTGGCCGCGCCGGGCTCCGACGACATCGCGATCATCGGGCTGGCCGGACGCTATCCGCAGGCGCCCGACCTCGACCGGTTCTGGCAGGTGCTGGCCGACGGACTGGACTGCGTCGGTGCGCTGCCGGCCGAGCGAGCCCGGCCCGGGTGGCCGGTCGACCTCATGCGGGGCGGCTTCCTCGACGGCGTGGACCGTTTCGACCCGCTGCTGTTCGGCATCACGCCGCGTGACGCCGACCTGATGGACCCGCAGGAGCGGCTGTTCCTCCAGACCGCCTGGGAGACGCTGGACGACGCCGGTTACCCGCGTTCCCGGCTGCGCGCCCGGCACGGCTCGCGGGTCGGTGTGTTCGTCGGTGTCATGCACAACGAGTACCCGTTCTTCGGCGTCGAGCAGAGCCTGGCGGGCCCGCCGGTCGACGCGGGCTCGACCGTCGCGGGCATCGCCAACCGGGTGTCGTACGCCTTCGACCTGCACGGTCCGAGCCTCGCCGTCGACACCATGTGCTCCTCGTCGCTGACCGCTGTGCACCTGGCCGTGCAGAGCCTGCGGGCCGGCGAGTGCGAGGTGGCACTGGCCGGCGGGGTCAACCTCTCGCTGCACCCGAACAAGTTCCGCCAGCAGCGACGGATGGGCATGACCTCCGGCGACCACCGCTGCCGCGCCTTCGGCGCCGGCGGTGACGGGTTCACACCGGGGGAGGGCGTCGGCGCGGTGCTGCTCAAACCGCTGCGCCGGGCCGTCGCGGACGGTGACCGGATCCACGCCGTCATCCGGGCGACCGCTGTCAACCACGGCGGCCGCAGCAACGGCTACCTGGTGCCGGACCCCGTCGCACAGGGCGACCTGATCCGGGCGGCGCTGGACCGGGCGGGCGTCGACCCCGCGACGATCGGTTACGTCGAGGCACACGGCACCGGCACCGCTCTGGGCGACCCGATCGAGATCGCCGGGCTCAGCCGCGCGTACGGCGACCTCCCCGCCGGTTCGGTCCCGATCGGCTCGGTGAAGTCCACGATCGGTCATCTCGAGGCGGCGGCGGGCATCGCCGGCCTGACGAAGGTCGTGCTCCAGATGCGGCACGGCCGGATCGCGCCGTCGCTGCACGCCACCGAGCTGAACCCGGGCATCGACTGGGACCACGTCCCGTTCGCCGTGCAGCGGACGGCAGCCGACTGGCCGGACGGCCGTACCGACCGCGCCGGCCGGCCGGTGCCGCGCCGCGCGGGGATCAGCGCGTTCGGCGCCGGCGGGAGCAACGCCCACGTCGTCGTCGAGGCGTACGACGACGTGCCCGCCGCCGCCACCGACGCGGCCGGCCCCCAGCTCGTGGTGCTGTCCGCCCGCGACGAGGAACGGCTGCGGGCGGTGGCCGACCGCCTGGTGCGGTTCCTGCGCGCCGCGGACCCGGCGCCGGCCGACGGCGTGCTGCTGCGCGAGCTGGCCGGCATCGCCGCCGGGCGCCTGCCGGACGGTGCGCCGGACGCCGCCGACCCGAGCCGGCTGGCCCGGTGGCTGCTGGCACGCGCGACGGCCGGCGACGCCGCGAGTTCCGGACGGCTGGCCGACATCGCCCACACGCTCCAGGTGGGTCGCGAGCCGCTGCGCGAGCGTCTCGCCGTGATCGCCGCCGACGTCGCCGACCTCGCCGCGCAGCTGGAACGCTTCCTCGCCGGTGACGCGACGGGCGTGCTGCGGGGCCGGGCTCCGGCCGGAGCGGCGCCGCTTCGCGTCGGGCCCGACCCGGCGGAGGTGCCGCTGCCGACGCTGGCACAGCAGTGGGTACGCGGAGCGGACGTCGACTGGGCTCGGCTGCACCCGTCCGGGCGGCGCCTGGTCGCGTTGCCCTCGTACCCGTTCGCGACCGTCCGGTGCTGGCTTCCGGAGGCCGCCGCCACGCCCGCCGTCCCGCCCCGCGCCGCGCCCGCGGTGCCGCTGTACGGCCGGACCTGGCAGCCCGTCGCCGCGCCGCCCGGGGAGGATCCGGGTGCCGGCACCGTGATCTGCCTGCACCGGGCCCCGTCCGCCCGCCTCGCCGCGGAGCTGGCCGGCCTGCTCGGCCGGGACCGGACGGTCCTGGTGGCCGTCGGCGGGCCCGGCGGCGACTCCGGCGACGCGATTCCGGGGAACGTCCACGACATCCTCGGCCGGCGGCCGGACGTGCGCGGATGGATCGACCTGTGCGACGTGGACGACGGCCCGGACGACGACGGGTGGGCCGGCCGCCTGGCGATGGTGCAGCACCTCGTCGACAGCAGGCCCGGCGTGGACCTGCGGATCGTGCACGTCACCCGAGGGCTCCAGGACCTGCCCGGCGCCGAACCCCGGCGGGCCGGCGCCCGCCTGACCGGCTTCGTGCGGGTGCTCGGCGCCGAGTACCCCACGGTGTCCGCCTCCACCGTCGACCTGGACGGCACCGGTCACGAGGCGGCGGCCCAGATCGTCGCCGAGTGGGCCGCGGCGGACGCGTCCACAGAGGTCGCGTACCGGGCGGGTGTCCGGTACGTCCCGGGCGTCCTCCGGCTGGAGCCGGCCGTGTCCCCGCCGCGCCTCGACCCGGACCGGGTGTACGTGGTCACCGGGGGAACCCGGGGCCTGGGTGCCGCGGCGGCCCGGCGGCTCGTCCGGCTGGGCGCGCGCAACCTCGTCGTGACCGGGCGGCGTGCCCTTCCACCCCGGGAGCGGTGGGACCACCCGGCCGACGCGGCGACCGGCGAGGCGGTGGCGCACCTGCGCGAGCTGGAACACTCCGGGGCCCGGGTGGCGGTCTTCTCCGGCTCGCTCGCCGAGCGGACCCGGCTCGCCGCCTTCCTCGACGAGGTACGGGCGACTCTCGGACCGATCGGCGGCGTCGTGCACTGCGCGGGCACCGGCTCACGCGGCGCCGTGTCGCTCGGCCGTCGTGACCTCGCGGACATCCGGGCGGTCGCCGAACCCAAGGTGGACGGCCTGGAGGTGCTTGCCGAGCTGTGCGCCGCCGACGAGCCGTCGTTCTTCGTGCTCTTCTCGTCCGTGTCGGCGAGCGTGCCCGCCCTGGGCGCCGGGATGGCCGACTACGCCGCCGCGAACGCCTTCCTCGACCTCTACGCCGGATATCAGGTCCGGTCCGGCCGCCCGTGGTTCCGGTCCGTCGACTGGCCGGCCTGGACCGGTAGCGCGTCCGGCCCCGCCGCGGCGCGGGCCTGCGAGCGGGCCGGGCTGCATGCGCTCAGCGAGGAGGACGGGCTGGCGGTGCTGGAACAGGTCCTCGCCCTGCCGCCGGCCACGGTGCTGCTGCCCTGGCGGGGCCGCGTACCCGGCTTCGACCCGCTCGACCTGATCGGCGCCCGTACCGCCGCCGGGTCACCGGCCGCGGCGCCCCCGGCGACCGCGCCGCCGGCTTCCGGTACGGCGGACGCGTCACCCGTGCCGCAGTGGCTCACCGGCCTGTTCTGCGCGGTGCTGGGCACGGCGCCGTCCGACCTGGATCCCGCCACGCCCTTCGACGAGCTGGGTGTCGAGTCGATCATGCTCGGGGAACTGCTGGAGCGGCTGGAGGACCGACTGGCCCGCCGCCTGGAGCCGAGCACCCTGCTCGACCACGACACGCTGGAACGGCTGGCCGCGTACCTCGCCACCCTGACCCCCGCCGCGCCGGCCGCCGTCGCCACCGGCCCGGCCGTCGCGGTGCCGAGCGCCGCGCCCGCCCCGGCGGACCGCCGGATAGCCGTCGTCGGGATGGCCTGCCGGTTCCCGGGCGCGCCGGACACCGCCACCTTCTGGGACAACCTGCTGGCCGGCCGATGCGCGGTCGACGAGGTGCCGCCGGCGCGCTGGGACGTGACGTCGCTGTACCGGCCCACGTCGGCGCCCGGGCACAGCATCAGCCGGTGGGGCGGCTTCCTCGACGGCATCGAGGACTTCGACCCGGACTACTTCGGCATGACCGCCGACGAGGCCCGCCACCTCGACCCGGCCATCCGGCTGTTCATGGAGGGCACCGTGGCGTGCCTGCGGGACGCCGGCTATCCGGAGGCCGAGTTGCAGGGCCGCGACGTCGGCGTCTTCGTCGGCGCCCGGATGTCCGGCTACCGGCGGCGGTACGGCAGCGGCGGCGGCCTCGGCGGCGACCAGAACTTCATCGCCGCGCGGGTGGCCCACCAGTTCGACCTGCGCGGTCCCAACCTCGTGGTCGACAGTGCCTGCTCCTCGGCGCTGGTCGGGGTGCACCTGGCCGTGCAGAGCCTCCTGTCCGGCGAGTCGGAGTTCGCCCTCGCCGGGGGCGTCGACGTCCTGCTCGACGAGGAGCCCTATCTGGAGTTCAGCGCCGCCCGGGCGTTGTCGCCGTCGGGCCGGTGCCGCACGTTCGACGAGCACGCCGACGGGTTCGTGCCCGGTGAGGGCTGCGGGGTGCTGCTGCTGCGACCGCTGGCCGCGGCGATCGCCGCCGGTGACCGCGTCCACGCCGTCATCGACGGCGTCGCGGTCAACAACGACGGCCGGACGATGGGCCTGACCACACCGAACCCGGCCGCTCAGGCCGCCGTCGTACGCCGGGCCCTGACGGTCAGCGGCCGGCGGCCCGACGACATCGCGATGATCGAGGCGCACGGCACGGCGACCATGATCGGCGATCCGATCGAGCTGCGGGCGCTCACCGACGTCTACCGGGAAGCCACCACCCGCAGCGGCTTCTGCGCCATCGGCAGCGTCAAGTCCAACATCGGTCACCTGCTCAGCGCGGCCGGCATCGCCGGCCTGATCAAGGTGATCCTGTCGTTGGAGCACGGCACGATCCCACCGACGCTCTTCTGCGACGTGCCGAACCCCCGCTTCGACTTCGGCGCCTCGCCGTTCTTCCCCAACACCGAGGCCCGGCCCTTCCCGGCCGGCGCCCGGCGATCGGCAGGGGTCAGCGCCTTCGGCCTCGGCGGGACCAACGCCCACCTGATCGCCACCGCCTTCGACCCGGCGGACCGCGCCGGAGCGGCCGTGACCCGGACGCCGCTGCCGCCGCCGGAGTTCCAGCGGCGCCGCCACTGGCTCGACCGCGCGCCGGCGTCCGCCCCGCCGCCGTCGAACGGCGGGACCGCCTCCCTTCTCGACCTGCACTTCCTTCCGGCCGCCCCGGACTCCGTGACGGGACACTCCCACCCGCGGCGACAGTCGGCCGGCTCGCACAACGGCACCTGAGAGGACTCGTCCGATGCCTACGCACGAAATCGACTGCCGCCTGGTGCTGCGGCACACCGACTTCATCATGCAGAACCACCGGGTTCACGGGGTGTCCCTCCTGCCCGGTGTGGCGTTGCTGGACGTCCTCAGCCGCATCCTGCTCGCCCAGGGCGCCGACCTGGGCAGGGTGAGCGTCGGCGCCATCCTGTTCGACGAGCCGATCGCCACCCGCGACGGCGTCGACCGGGAGATCGAGGTCCACGTCGGCGCCGCCGACGACCACGGCACCCGCGCCGTCCGGGTCCACAGCCGGGACGTCGTCGACGGCGAGGCGGCCGGACCGTGGCGTGCCAACCTGCGGGCCGAGCTGTCCTCCGGACCGGGGGAGGAGCGCGGCGCCGACATCGACATCGCGGCGCTCAAGGCCGGGGCGGTACGCCGGCGGGACATGGCCGAGCTGTACGCGGCGGCCCGTGCCGAGGACATCCGCCACGGCGCGCCGATGCGCTGCACCGGTCCGCTGCACATCGGACCCGGCTACATGCTCGCGGAACTCGAACTGGAGGAGCCCGCACACTCCGGCGCCGACCGGTTCCACCTCCACCCGGCCATGCTGGACGCGGCCACCATCGCCGCGTACGGGCTGAACGAGGCGGCGTCCGAGGAGCCGTACATCCCCCTGCACATCGAGCGGTTCCGGTCGTCGGCGCCGCTGCGCGGCCGGATGTACGTCCACGTGCCGCACAAGGAGACGTTCGCGGCGTCGCGGGACATCATCCGCAGCGACTACACGCTGCACGACGAACACGGGCGGTTCGTCGCCGAGTTCACCGGACTGTCCTGCAAGCGCATCCGTCACGCCGGTCTGATCACCCGGCTCGTCGGCGACGCGCAGGCCCCGGCCGGCCCGGTACGGCCGGCCGGCTCCGCCACGCCCGCCGTGGAGACGCCCGGCGGCACCCCGTACGAGCAGTTCCGCGCGTACCTGCGCAACCGGGTGGCGGACGCCCTCGTCCAGGACCCGGAGGCGATCGCCACCGGCACCGGCTTCTACGACCTCGGGCTGGACTCGGTCACCATGCTGCGGATCAGCGAGGATCTGGAGGCGGTCACCGGGACCGCGCTCTATCCCACGCTGCTGTTCGAGTTCACCGACATCGACAGCCTCGCCCGGCACCTCGCCGGACGGTTCACGTTCCGGCCGCCGGGCGGGCCGCCCGGCCTGGACGACCGGAGCGACGCGGCGACGCCGGCCGCCGTACGGGTGTTCCGCCCGGTCTGGTCCGCCTCGCCGCCGGCCGGCGCCGGTGCGGCGGACGCGGGACCGCTCGTGGTCGTCGGCGCGGACGACGGCCTGCTCCACGCGTTGCGGCAGCGGACCGGCGGACGGCGGATCGTCGCCGTGACCGGCGGCGCCGCGTTCACCGGGTCGGGCGGCGACCGGTTCCGGCTCGACCCGGCGAGCGCCGACGACGTGCGACGGCTGCTCGACGCCGTCGACGAGCGGGACACCGGCGGCGCGTCCATCGTCGTCGTGACGGGCACGCCGGCTCCGGCGGAGGCGGCCGCCTCCGCGTTGCGCGACTTCGACGTGCTGCGGACGCTCGCCACGGCGGTGGTCGACCGGCAGCCCACCACACCGCGCCGGCTGCTCGCCGTGCATCTCGACCCGGAGCACGGCGTCCCGGCCGGCGCCGACGCGTCGGCCGCGCTGTGCCGCACGATCAGCGCCGAGACGCCGGTGCTGCGCTGCACCGCGGTCCGCCTCGCCGCCGCCCCGCCCGACGCGATGGCCGCCGCGCTGCTCACCGAGCTGGCGACAACCGACGGCGAAGCCGCGGTCCGGTACGTGGACGGGCGGCGGCACGTCCGTCGATACCGGCCCGCGACCCCGGCCCAGGGGGCGGCGCCGCTGCGCGACGACGGCGTGTACGTCGTCACCGGTGGCGGCGGAGCCCTCGCCGGCCTGGTCGCCGAGCACCTCGTCCGGACCCGCCGCGCCCGGATCGCGCTGATCGGGCGAAGCCCGCTGAGTGCCGGCCGCCGGGCGCAGCTGCGCGACTGGGAGGAGCAGGGCGCGCGGGTGCGCTATCTGCGCGCCGACGTCAGCCGCCGCGACGAGCTGGACGCGGCGCTCGACGAGGTGCGTACCGCCTTCGGGCGCATCGACGGCGTGATCCACGCCGCCGGCGCCGTGCGCGACGGACTGTACTTCCGCAAGCGGCCGGACGACGTGGCCGACGTGCTCGCCCCGAAGATCTCAGGCGTGGAGGCCCTCGACGCGGCGACCGCCGGCGACGACCTCAACTTCTTCGCGATCTTCTCGTCGCTGGCCGCATCCGTCGGCAACCCCGGCCAGTCCGACTACGCGTACGCCAACGGCTTCCTCGACGCGTTCGCCGAGCGCCGGGCGGCACGCGCCGACCGCCGGGGCCGTACGATTGCCGTCGCCTGGCCGCTGTGGGCCGGCGGAGGCATGACCGTGACGCCGGAGGCCGGCCGGCGGGCGCGGCGCGACCTGGGCACCGAGCCGATGCCCACCGCGACCGGACTCGACGTGCTGGAGCGGGGCCTGGCGGGCACCGACGTGCGGCTGGTGGTGGCGTACGGCGACCCGGACCGGCTCGCCGATCTCCTGCCCGCGCCCCGGGAGGCCGACGGCGGCGCCGGTGTCGTTAGCCCGGCTCCGGCCACGCCGGCGCCCACGAGCGACCCGGTCGTCACCCCGGCGCCGGACGACATCGCGGTGATCGGACTCGCCGGGCGGTACCCGCTGGCCCCCGACCTCGACACCTTCTGGGCGAACCTGCTCTCCGGCCGGGACTGCGTGACCGGCATACCGGCGGACCGGTGGGACCACGACCGGTTCTACGACCCGGACCCGCGCGCCGGCGCGGGCCGAACCTACGGACGCTGGGGCGGCTTCCTCGACCGGGTCGGCCACTTCGACCCGGCCTTCTTCGGCATCTCCCGGCGCGAGGCCGAGCGGATGGACCCGCAGGAGCGGCTGTTCCTCATGGTGAGCTGGCACGCCTTCGAGGACGCCGGATATCCGCCTGCCGCACTGTCCTCGCACCCGGTGGGCGTCTTCGCCGGCGTGATGTGGAACCACTACCAGATGGTGGAGCCCGGCCGCGACGGCGTCGCGCCCACCGCGATGCACGCCGCGGTGGCCAACCGGGTGTCGTACTGCCTCGACCTGACCGGTCCCAGCATGGCCGTCGACACCGCCTGTTCGTCCTCACTGACCGCCGTGCACCTCGCCGCCGAGAGCATCCGGCGCGGGGAGTGCGACCTGGCGCTGGCCGGCGGGGTGAACGTGACGGCGCATCCGCAGAAGTACCTCCAGCTCGCGCAGGGGCAGTTCCTGTCCACCGACGGCCGCTGCCGCAGCTTCGGCCGCGACGGCGACGGATACGTGCCGGGTGAGGGCGTCGGCGCGGTGGTGCTGAAGCCGCTGGCGCGGGCGCTGGCCGACGGCGACCACGTGTACGGCGTCCTCAAGGGGTCGTCGGTCAACCACACCGGACGGACCGCCGGGTTCACCGTGCCCAGCCCGACCTCCCAGGCCGCGCTCATCACCGACGCGATCCGCCGGGCCGGCGTCGAGGTGGACAGCATCGGCTACGTCGAGGCCCACGGCACCGGCACGTCGCTCGGCGACCCGATCGAGATCCAGGCGCTGACCGAGGCGTTCGCCGGCCGGACCGCCGCCGCCGGGAAGTGCGCGATCGGCTCGGTCAAATCCGCCATCGGGCACCTCGAGAGCGCCGCCGGCATCGCCGGGCTGACCAAGGTGCTGTTGCAGATGCGGCACCGCACCCTGGTGCCGTCCCTGCACGCCGACGACCTGAACCCGCACATCGACTTCGACTCCGCACCGGTCGCCGTCCAGCGTTCGGCCCGGCCGTGGCCGCAGCCGCCGGGCGGGCTGCCGCGGCGGGCGGGCGTGAGCGCCTTCGGCGCCGGGGGCGCCAACGCCCACCTGATCGTCGAGGCACCCGCACCGGCAGACCGTCCGGCCGCGCCCGCGGGACCTGTCCTGTTCGTCCTCTCCGCCCGCACCGACCAGGCGCTGCGCGACTACGCCCGGTCCCACCTCGACGCCCTTTCCGCGCCGTCCGGCCCCGCGGGCGCCGCCGCGCTGACCTGGCTGCGGGAACAGGCCGCGCGGATGCTGGACATCCCGGTCGACGACGTGGACCCGGGGGAGAAGCTGGGCGATCTGGGCTTCGACCCGGCCCGCCTGCGCGACCTCGCCCAGCGGGCGGAGGAGCGGTTCCCGCACCGTGGCGCCACGGCCGGCTGGTCGTCGGAGAGCACCCTCGACGCCGTCGCCGCCCGATGCGGGGCGGAGGAGCCGGCGACGCCGGCCCTCGACGACATCGCGTGGACCTCCCAGGTGGGCCGGACCGCCATGGCCCGCCGGCTGGCGATCGTCGCGGACGACCACGCCGGGCTCCGCGACGGGCTCCGGCGTTACCTCGACGGCGAGCCGGCCGGACCGGACCACGTCTGGGACCGGGCACCGGCGGTGGACGCCGCGCCCGGCCCGGACCGGTGCGCCGAACTGTTCCGCGACGGGCGCCTGCGTGAACTGGCGGAGCACTGGGTGGCCGGCGGCGAGGTGCCGTGGGACCGCTGTCACCGGGCCGTCACCGGCGCACGCCGGCCGCGCCGGATACCGCTGCCCCCGTACCCGTTCCAGGAGGAGCGGTACTGGCTGGGCGGCTGGGAGTCCAGGACGGCACCGGCCGCGTCGGCGGCTTCGCCCGCGCCGGCCGTTCCGGTCGAGCCGGTCGAGCCGGTCGTGGAGGTCGCGCCGTACGCCGGGACGGAGCTGGAGATGCGGGTGCTCGATCCGGGCATCGCGCTGCTGACCATGCGGGACACGGCGAACACGAACATGTTCTCCGACGGGCTGTTGCACGGCCTGCGGTGGGCGTTCGCCGAGGTGCAACGCCGGCCGGACGTCAAGGTGGTGGTGCTGACCGGCTCCGGCGGGGTGTTCAGCATGGGCGGAACCCCGGAGGCACTCCTCACCCTCGCCGGCGGGGCCGGCCGGTTCACCGACATCCCGTTCCTCTACGAGGGCCTGCTCCGCTGCGACCGCCCGGTGGTCGCCGCGATGCAGGGGCACGCCTCGGGCGGCGGGCTCATCTTCGGCCTGCACGCGGACGTGGTCGTGATGTCGCGGGACGCGGTCTACAGCGCCAACTTCACCCGGTACGGGTTCACCCCCGGCATGGGGGCCACCTATGCGCTGGAACGGCGGTTCGGACGCTCGACGGCGGCGGAGATGCTCTACACCGGCCGGTCGTTCAGCGGCGACGCGCTGGCCGCGCGCAGGGCCGAGCCGACGTTCCTGCCGGAGGCCGAGGTGCTGCCGGCGGCGCTGGACATCGCCCGTGGCATCGCCGAGCAGCCGCTGCCGGTCCTGACGGAGCTCAAGCGTGACCTCGGCACCCGGATCCGCGAGCAGATGGCCGACGCCATCGACCGGGAGGTCGCCATGCACGACCGTGTCGTGGGCGAGGAGTCGCTCGGCCGCATCCGCGAGCACTTCCGGCGGGTGGACGGGTTCTCCCGGCCGTCGACCCCACGGGCGCCGGCCGCCGCGCCCGCGGCGCCGGCCGACGTGGCCCCGGCGCCGGCCGCCGCGTCCCCGGCGCCGGCCGCCGCGTCCCCGGCGTCCGTGCCGTCACCCGTAGCGGTGCCCTCGCCCGCGTCGGTGTCCGCGCCGGTGCCCTC
Organism: Micromonospora sp. AMSO1212t; assembly: GCF_008868145.1. NCBI lineage: Bacteria > Bacillati > Actinomycetota > Actinomycetes > Micromonosporales > Micromonosporaceae > Micromonospora > Micromonospora sp. AMSO1212t. The sequence continues at coordinate 99,546 of NZ_WBKS01000001.1, read as the reverse complement.
GGCCGTCGCCGCGGCGGCGAACCCGGTGAGCCGGGACGCCGCCGTCAGCGCGGTCGAGGAGGTGCTGTGCGCGCAGCTCTACCTCGACCGGGCGGAACTCGACCGCACGCTGACGTTCAACGAGATGGGCGTCGACTCGGTCGGCGCGGTGGACATCATCCGTGACCTGAACCGGCGGTTCGGGCTCGACCTCGACACCGTCGTCGTCTACGACCACCCGACCGTCCCCGCCCTGGCGGCACACCTGGTCGAGGCCGGTGCGCGCGCGGCCAGCCTGCGCGCCGCCGGCACCGCGGCGGCACCTGACGGATCGTTCGCCGCCCGGCCGTTCCTCCGCCGTGCGTTCGGCGACACCCCGTCCGGTGGCGACGCCGCCGTCACCGCCCCCGCCACCGCGTCGCCCGTACCGCCGCCGCCCGCCGCCGCTCCGGCGTGGTCCGCGCCCGCGCCCGCTCCGGCGTCCTCCGCGCCCGCGCCGGCGTCGCCCGCAGCTGCGTCGGCGTCGTCCCCGTCCGTCGCGGCGTCGCCCGCGCCGGCGTCGCGCCTGCCCGCCCCGGCAGCCGTGATGCCGGCCGCGTCGCCCGTACGCGCCGCCGCGGCCTCCGGCAACGGCCGGATCACCCTGGTCGCGGCCCGGACCGGTGGCGGCAGCGCCCCGGCGTCGCCGCCCGCACCGGCTCCCGCACCCGCCACCGGCGTACGCCCCGACGACCCGCCCGGTGCGGCCGACATCGCGGTGATCGGCATGGCCGGGCGGTTCCCGGAGGCCCCCGACCTGGACACCTTCTGGGCCAACATCGTCGCCGGCCGGTGCAGTGTCACCGAGATTCCCGGCGAGCGCTGGGACGTCGGACGGTACTTCGACCGGGACCGGCACGCGAGCGGGCGCACGTACAGCCGCTGGGCCGCCTCACTGTCCGACGTGGACGCGTTCGACGCGTCGTTCTTCCGGCTGTCCGCCCTGGAGGCGCAGGCCATGGACCCGCAGCAGCGGGTCTTCCTGGAGGTGGCGTGGTCCGGCCTCGAGGACGCCGGGTACGCGCTGGGGCCGGACCGGGAGAACCGATGCGGGGTCTTCGTCGGCGCCAGCGGCGGTGACTACCTGCGGCTGCTCGCCGAGGCAGGGCAGGACGACTCGGCCCAGGCCTTCCTCGGCAACAGCATGTCGATCCTCGCGGCGCGGATCTCGTACCTGCTCAACCTGACCGGTCCCGCGGTCGCCGTCGACACGGCCTGCTCATCGTCGCTCGTCGCCGTCCACCTGGCGGCGGAGGCCCTCCGGCGCGGCGACTGCGACATGGCCGTGGCCGGCGGCGTGGCCATCATGGTCACCGAACGGATGCACGTCTGGACGAGCCGGGCGGGAATGCTGTCTCCAACCGGCCGGTGCGCGCCGTTCGACGCGTCCGCCGACGGGATCGTCCTCGGTGAGGGCGCGGGCGTGGTGGTCCTCAAACGCCTGGACCGGGCGCTCGCCGACGGCGACACCGTCCACGCCGTGATCCGTGGCAGCGGAACGAACGGCGACGGCCGCAGCAACGGCATCACCGCCCCCAGCGCCGCCTCGCAGGCCGCGCTGCTCGAGTCGGTGCACCGGCGGGCCGGCGTACGCCCGGACCAGATCGGCTACGTCGAGGCGCACGGCACCGGCACCGCGCTGGGTGACCCGATCGAGGCCAAGGCACTCAACGAGGTGTTCCGCCGCGACACCGGCCGGCGCGGGTACTGCGGGCTCGGCTCGGTCAAGGCCAACATCGGGCACACCTCGCTGGCGGCCGGCGTCGCCGGCCTGCTCAAGGTCGTCCTGGCGCTGCGGCACCGCACCCTGCCCCCGACCGTGCACTTCGACACGCCCAACCCGAAGATCGACCTGGCCGACAGCCCGTTCTTCGCGGTGCCGGAACCGGTCGAGTGGCCGGCCGGCGACCGGGGCCGCCGGATCGGCGTGGTCAGCAGCTTCGGCTTCAGCGGCACGAACTGCCACGTCGTGGTCGAGTCCCCGCCGGAGAGCGCCGATCCCGTACGGCCGGCGCTGGACCGCCCGGTGCTGGTCCCGCTGTCCGCCATGACGCCGGAGGCGCTGGCCCGGCAGGCGCGGCAACTCGCCGGCGCGGTCGAGGCGACCGGCCCCGACCTCGGCGACCTCGCCTTCACTCTCGGGGTCGCCCGGGCGCACTTCCCGGTGCGGGCCGTGGTCACCGCGCGCGACCGCACCGAACTCCTCACCGGGCTGCGCGCACTCGCCGACGGGCGTACCCCGGCCCCGGCCGCCGACCCGGCCCTCCGCGATCTGGCCGCCGGCTACCTCGCGGGCGGTGACGTCGACTGGGCGGCGCAGCACGGTGACCGTGCCGTGCGCCGGATCTCCCTGCCCACGTACCCGTTCGCGAAGGACCGGTACTGGGTGAGCACGCCGGCGGCCCGGCAGCCCTCCGGATCCGTCGCCGCGGTGACGCCGATCGAGCTGCGCCCGGACGACGCGCTCATCCGCGACCATCGCGTCGCCGGCGCGACCCTGCTGGCCGGTGTCACGGTCCTCGACCTGGCGGCCGGCGAACTCGCCCGGCGCGGTCTGCCGGCGCCCTGGCGCCTGACCTCGGTGCGCTGGTCGCGCCCGCTGGAGGTGACCGGCGTACGGCAGGTCGCGCTGCGGCTCACCCCCGCCGGTCCCCGCCGGTTCGACGTCACGCTGACCGGCGGCACGGCCGGGGACGCGCCGGTGCACGCCCAGGCGACCGTCGAGGCGGCGCCGCCGACCTCACCGGGGGGTCACCTCGACACGGCGGCGGTGCGCGGCCGATGCGCCGGGCGGCTCGACGGCGCGGAGATCTACCACCGCTTCGCCGCCGCCGGCATCGCCTACGGGCCGGCGTACCAGGCGCTCGCCGAGGTGTTCGTGGGCGACGGCGAGGCACTCGGGCACCTTCCAGGGCCGGACCCGGCGGACGTCGGTACACACCAGCTGCATCCGGCTCTGCTCGACGGCGCCCTCCAGACCGTGACGGCGCTCGAGGCCGAACGCACCGACGGACCGCTGGTGCCGTTCGGCATCGACGTCCTCGAGGTCACCGGGCCGCTGCGCACCCCGCTGTGGTCGCACGTGCGGCGCACCGGTGACGGCCGGTACGACGCGGTGCTGGCCGGCGCGGACGGAACGGTGGTGGCCCGGTGCGAGGGCTTCGCGCTGCGGCCACAGCGGGTCACCTCGGCGCAGCCCGAGATGTTCGTCTGCACCCCGGTCTGGCAGGACGCCGCCGAGCCGGTCGCGACCGGCGACCCCGGCACGGTGGCGGTCCTGCACACACCCGGTGAGCGGGGCCTGGCCGACGAGCTGTGCGCCGCGCAGGCGGGCGTGGCGCTGCGGCTGCCCCTGGACGGGGATCCGGCGGCGGCACTGCACACCCCGGTGGACACCGTCTACGTCGTCGCCGGCGACGACACCACCGACCCGGCCGACACCACCGTGACGCTTGCCTTCCTGCGGCTGGCGCGGGCGCTGCTCGCCGGCCACCGCAGCCGCGCCCTGCGCCTCGCGGTGGTCACGCGGGGCGCGGTCGCGACGCACGACGGGGAGGCGGTGCGCCCGAGCGTCGCCGGCCTGCTCGGCGCCGCGCGCTCGCTGGCCGCGGAGGCACCGGGGTGGACGGTCGGCTGCGTCGACATCGGCCCGGACGCCGCAATCGGCTGGGCGGACCGGATCCGGCGGGAGCCGCTCGTCGAGCCGCTCGTCGCGTTGCGGCCGGGGCGGCGGCTCACCCGCTCCTTCGTCCCGCTGCCACCGGCGCCCGACGCCGCCGCGCCGTGGCGCGACGGTGGCGCGTACCTCGTCGCCGGTGGCGCCGGTGGGCTCGGCCTCGCGCTGAGCCGGCACCTCGCCGCCACGCACCGGGCCGCACTCGTGTGGCTCGGCCGCCGCGAGCCGGGGCCCGAGATCGACGACCGGATCCGCGAGATCGAGTCGCTCGGCGGTTCGGTGCTGTACCAGCGCGCCGACCTCACCGACGCCGCCGCGGTGCGTGCCGCCGTCGCGGCCGCACGAGCCCGCTTCGGCCGGCTCCACGGGGCGGTGCACGCCGCTGGGGTGTGGCACGACGGCACCGTGCCCAATCTGGACGAACGGTCCATCACCGAGGTCCTCGATCCCAAGGTCCGGGGCAGCGTGGTGCTCGCCGAGGCGCTGCGGGACGAGACCCTGGACTTCCTGGCCTTCTTCTCGTCGGCGGCCTCGTTCGTGGACGCCGGCGGCCAGGCCAACTATGCCGCCGCGAGTACGTTCCAGGACGCGTACGCGTTCGAGCTGCGCCGTCGCGGCGTTCCCGCCCGGACCGTCAACTGGGGCTACTGGGGCAGCGTCGGCGCGGTGCGCGGCGCCCGGTACGCCGAGCGTTTCGCGGCTCTGGGCGTGGCGTCGATCGAGCCGCCGGCCGGCATGGCGGCGCTGCGGCGGATCCTCGGCGCGGGCGCGCCCCAGACGCTCGTGCTCCGGGCCGAGCGGGGCCGTCTGCCCGGCTTCGGCATCCGCCTGGCCACCACCGGCCCGGCCGAGCCTGCCGAGCCGACCGAGCCTGCCGTCGCCGCCGGGCCCGCCGTGGCCGCGGCGCCGGCCCGGTCCGCGGCAGCGGTGCGGGACTACGTGCGACGGGTGTTCGCGGAGGTGCTGCGGTGCGCGCCGGAGAGCCTGCTCGACGACGAGACGTTCGAGACGTACGGCGTGGACTCGATGATCGGCACGTCGATCGTGCACCGGCTCGAACAGGATCTCGGCCCGCTGCCCCAGACGCTGCTGTTCGAGCACATGACCGTCGGGCGGCTCGGTGACCACCTGGCGGCCGAGCACGGCGGGCGACTCGACACGCTGCTGCGGCCGCCGGCCCCGGTGACGGTGGCGCCACGGGAGGAGACCCCGGCAGCCGGGCCGGTGCCGTCAGCCGGGCCGGCGCCGGCGGATCCGGTCGCCTCGGCCGACATCGCCGTCATCGGCGTCAGCGGCAGGTATCCCGGCGCGGCGGACGTCGCGCAGTTCTGGCGGAACCTGTCGGCCGGGGCCAGCGGCGTGACCGAGGTGCCCGCCGAGCGCTGGGACTGGCGTACCCACTTCGACGCCCGGCGCGGGCAGCCGAACCGCACGTACGGCAGGTGGGCCGGCTTCCTGGACGGCATCGACCGGTTCGACCCCTCGCTGTTCGGCATCCTGCCCGGCGACGCCGCCGCCATCGACCCGCAGGAGCGCCTGTTCCTGGAGACGTGCTGGAACCTGCTGGAGGAGACCGGCCACCTCGGCCGGCACACACGCGTGCCGCGTACCGGCGTCTTCGTGGGTCTGATGTACGGCTCCTACGGCAAGCTCGCGGCCGCCCAGGGCTGGCCTCGCGGCGAACTCGCCGGCGCCCACTCGGCGTACTGGTCGGTGGCCAACCGGGTGTCGTACACGTTCGACTTCTCCGGGCCAAGCTTCGCGGTCGACTCGGCGTGTTCGTCCTCGCTCACCGCCGTGCACCTGGCCTGCCGGAGCCTGCGCGAGGGCGAGTGCGACATGGCCGTCGCCGGCGGCGTCAACCTGATCCTGCACCCGTCGCACCTGGTCGCGCTGTCGTCGATGAACATGCTCGCCGGCGCCGACGGCTGCCGTCCCTTCGACGCCCGGGCCGACGGCTACGTGCCCGGCGAGGGCGTCGGCGCGGTCCTGCTCAAGCCGCTCGAACGGGCCCTGGCCGACGGTGACGACATCTGGGCGGTGATCAAGGGCAGCGCCGTGAACGCCGGGGGCAAGACGAGCGGCTACACGGTGCCCAACCCCAGCGCCCAGGCCGACCTGACCGCCGAGGCGCTGCGGCGGGCCGGGGTGGAACCGGCGACCGTCAGCTTCGTCGAGGCCCACGGCACCGGTACGGAACTCGGCGACCCGATCGAGATCGCCGCCCTCAACCGCGTCTTCGGCGGGACCGAGGAGTCCCGGCAGCCGTGTGCGATCAGCTCCGTGAAGGCGAACATCGGTCACCTGGAGGGGGCGGCCGGAATCGCCGGACTGACCAAGGCGCTGCTGCAACTGCGCCACGGGCGCATCGTCCCGTGCGCCAACCTGGAGACGCCGAACCCGAAGATCGCCTTCGCCGGTTCGCGGTTCCACCTGCCGCGGACGCTGACCGAATGGGAGCGGCCGGTCACCGCGGACGGTGTCGTCCCGCGCCGGGCCGGCGTCAGCTCGTTCGGTGCGGGTGGCGCCAACGTGCACGTCGTCCTGGAGGAGGCGGGCACACCCGCGGCCGGTGGTCCGGCTCCGGCGGCGGGCGAGCAGATCTTCGTGCTGTCCGCGCGTACCGGTGAGCGGCTGGCGGTTCACGCGGCCCGCGTCGCCGCCTTCCTGGACACGGCGGCGGGGGCGGCCCATTCCCTGGCCGAACTCGCGTACAGCAGCCAGGTCGGGCGCCGGGAGATGACCGAGCGGGTGGCCGTGGTGGCCGCCACCACCGCGGACCTGGCGGCCGCCCTGCGGTCGTTCGCGCAGGACCGGCCGGCGTCCACGGTCTTCACCCGGAGTGCGACGCGATCGGGGCCTCCGGCCGCCCTGGAGGACCTGGTCCAGCGGCGGGCGCTCACCGACATCGCCCGCGCCTGGGTGGACGGCGCGGAGATCGACTGGCGGCTGCTGTGGCCGCGACCCCGTCCCCGCCGGGTCGCCTTCCCCACGTACCCGTTCGAGCACCGGCGGTACTGGTTGAGCGACCCGTCCGGCGACGGGCAGCCCGGCGCGGCCGGTGATCCGGCGCGCCCGGCGCCCGCACCGGACGCCGACTGGCTGGTCCGCCGCGTCGAGCACCGGATCGACCCGGCCGTCTACTACTGCGCCCAGCACCGCGTCGGTGGCCGGCCGTGGATGGCCGGGACCGCCGTGCTGGAGATCGCCCGGCACGCCTGCGGCGACGCGATCGCCGGACCGGGACTACTGATCGACGACGTCCACTTCACGGCCCCGGTCGTGGTCGGCCCCGACACGACGGCGCTGCACGTCGGACTCGAACGGCGGGCCGACACGATCACGTTCCGGGTCACCGGCACGAGCGAGACACCGGTCGTGTACGCCACGGGGACGCTGCGTCCGTCCGGGGCGGGCGCGGGTGAGCCGGTGGATCTGACCGCGGCGCGCGAGCGGTGCCTCGACCATCTCGACGTGGACACGTTCTACGCCGACATGGCACGTGGTGGTCTCGACTACGGGCCGGCGATGCGGTCGATCGCCGCGGTGTCGACCGGCGCCGGTGAGGCGCTGGCCCGGCTCCGGCTCGCCCCGGAGGCCGACGGCGCCGCCGCCGCCCCGCTGCTGCACCCGGCTCTGCTGGACGGCGCGCTGCAATCCGTCGCCGCCGTGTGCGGGGCGTCGGACGACCACTCGTACCTGCCGGTGGGGCTGCGGCGGCTGGCGCTGCACCGGCCGCTGCCGGCCCGGTGCTGGGCGTACGTCCGCGAGACGACCACCGAGGAGGACGGGCGACGGCGCCGCTTCGACATCCGGATCGCCGACGACGCCGGCCGGGCCGTGCTCACCGTCGAGGGCGTCACCGTCCAGGAGCGTCCGGCCGGGCCCACCCTGCGGTACGCGCGCCCGTCCTGGCGGCCCGAGCCGGTGGCGCCGGCCCGCCCGGAGCCGTCCGTGCTGCTCGTCGCCACCGCCGACGACATGCTCGGGTTCGCGCTGGAGAACCAGCTCGCGCCGGTGGGTGTCCGGCTGGTCCGGGTGCGGCCGGGGGACCGCTTCGCCCGGGTCGGCGACGACGGCTACCAGGTGGCGCCCGGTGACCGGGACGACCACCGCCGCCTCGCCCAGGATCTCGCGGCGCGGGGCTTGTCGCCCGATGCCGTGCTGCACGACTGGTCGCGCCGCCCGTTCGACCCCGCGGTGCTGCACCGCTCGGTCGAGGAGGGGCCCATGTCGCTGCTCTGGCTGGTCGCGGCCCTGATGGAACAGTCGCCCGGCGCCGCGCTGCGGGCGGTCTACGCCTACGCCGACCCCGGCGTGACCGACCAGCGGGCGGGCTTCGCGCCGCAGTACGCGGCGGCGTCCGGCATCCTGCGGACCCTGGCCCTGGAACACAGCCGGTTCAGCGGAACCTGCGTCGGATTCGCGGCGGCGTCGGAGCCCGCGGAGACGGTCGCCACCCTGTTGTCCGACGAGCTGGCGGCCACGGATCCGAGCGTGGCCCGGGTGACGTACCACTCCGGACGCCGGTGGCGCCGGCACACCGAGACGTTCGTGCCGCAGACCGGTGACGTGCCGCCCGGCCGGCCCGGCGGCACCTACCTGATCACCGGCGGCGCGGGCGCGCTGGGCCTGGTCTTCGCCGCCCGGCTGGCCGAGGCGGGGCCGGTCCGGCTGGCCCTGGCCGGCCGCGGCCCTCTGGACGACGACCGGGCCGCGCGGCTGGACCGGTTGCGTCGCGGCGGCGCGGACGTCCGCTACTACCGGGCCGACCTGGCCGAACCGGGGGCGGCGGAGCGGCTGGTGGCCTCCGTACGCTCCGACCTCGGCGCGGTGCACGGCGTCGTCCACGCGGCCGGCCTGCACAGCGACGCACGGGCGGTGCACAAGACCCGCGAACAGTTCGAGGAGGTCGTCGCCCCGAAGACGGCAGGCGTCGTCGCGCTCGACGCCGCCACGCGGGACGAGCCGCTCGACTTCTTCGTGCTGTTCTCGTCGGTCGTGGCCGAGAGCGGGAACCCGGGGCAGGCGGACTACGCCTACGCCAACGCGTTCCTCGACGAGTTCGCCGAGGTGCGGGAGCAGTGGCGGGCGGCGGGTCGCCGCCGGGGCCGCACCCGCAGCATCGGATGGCCGCTCTGGCAGGAGGGCGGGATGACTGTGGACGACGCCACCCGCACGCTGCTCGCCCAGCGCTGGGGCATGGTCCCGATGAGCACCGCGGCCGGCCTGGGGGCCTTCGACGTGATCCTGGCCGGGGAGGACACCTCGGTCGCCGTCGTCCAGGGCGACCGCTCAGCGCCGCCCGCGTCGCGGCGCTCCCCGGCGGCCGGGACCGGCGCGCCCGCGGGGGAGGTCGACCGGGCCGCGGTCGAGGCGGCTCTGCGGGAGATGGCCTCCGGATTCCTGCTCGTCGAGCCGGCCGAGGTCGACCTCGACGCGGAACTCATGGAACTGGGATTCGACTCCATCTCGCTGACCCGGCTCGTCAACGCGGTCAACGAGCGGTACGACCTCGACCTCCTGCCGACCGTCCTGTTCGAGAACCCGCGCCTGACCGGACTCGCCGAGTTCCTCTGCGAGGAGCACGGCGACCGGATCGCGGCGGCGACGGCGGCGGACGACCCGGTGCCGCACCCGGCGCCGGCGCCCGGAGCGGTCGCGGCCGCGGACTCCGCTGCGGCGGCCGTCCCCGTGGCGCCGCCGCAGACGGACGACGGCCGGGCGGTGGCGGTCATCGGGATGGCGGGCACGCTGCCGGGCTCCGCGGACCTGGACGAGTTCTGGGAGCACCTGGTGGCCGGGCACGACCTCGTCCGCGAGGTGCCCGCGGACCGGGAGGCGCTGCGCGCCGACCCCCTCACCCGTACGGTGCGCGGCGGCTTCCTCGACCGCGTCGACCTGTTCGACGCGCGGCAGTTCGGCATCTCTCCGCGCGAGGCCGCCCTGATGGACCCGCAGCAGCGGATCTTCCTCCAGACCGTGTGGCGTGCCGTGCAGGACGCGGGCTACCGCCCGTCGCAGCTCGCCGGCACCGCGACCGGGCTCTTCGCCGGGGTGTCCACCACCGACTACGACGAGCTGTTGCGGGAGAACGGCGTCACCATCGAGGCGCACACCGCGACCGGCATCGCCCACGCCATCCTGGCCAACCGCGTCTCGTACCTGCTGGACCTGCACGGCCCGAGCGAGGCGATCGACACGGCCTGCTCCAGCTCGCTCGTCGCCATCCACCGCGCGGTGCGCGCCCTGCGCGACGGCGAGTGCGACATGGCCATCGCGGGCGGCGTCAACGTGATGCTCAGCCCGGGTCTCTTCTCGGCCTTCACCCAGTCCGGCATGCTCAGCCCGGACGGACGGTGCAAGGTCTTCGACGAGTCCGCCGACGGGTACGTCCGTGGCGAGGGCGCCGGGGCGATCGTGCTCAAGCCGCTGGACCGGGCACTGGCCGACGGCGACCACGTGTACGCCGTGGTCAAGGGCACCGCGGTCAACCACGGCGGCCGGGCGACGTCGCTGACCGCCCCGAATCCCGCCGCCCAGGCGCGCGTCATCGTGCAGGCGCACCGGGACGCCGGGGTGCACCCGTCGGCGCTGACCTACCTGGAGGCGCACGGCACCGGGACCGGCCTGGGCGACCCGGTGGAGATCGAGGGCATCAAGAAGGCGCTGACCGGTCTGTACGCCGATCGCGGCGAGCCGGTGCCGGCCGAACCCGGTGTGGCCCTCGGATCGGTCAAGACGAACATCGGCCACCTGGAGTCGGCGGCCGGCATCGCCGGGGTGCTCAAGGTGCTGCTCGCGCTGCGGCACCGGACGCTACCGGCCAGCCTGCACCTGCGGCGGCTCAACCGGTACATCCGGCTCGACGGCACGCCGCTGTACGTCAACGAGCGCGCACGCCCCTGGGACGGCGACGCGCCACGGCTGGCCGGGGTCAGCTCGTTCGGCTTCGGCGGGACGAACGCGCACGTCCTGATCGAGGAGCACAGCCAGGTCCCGGCGCCGCGGACCTCGACACCCGCCGGCGGACACCTGCTCGTGCTGTCCGCGCCGGCCGCCGAGGCGCTCGCCTCGTACGCCGACCGGATGGCCCGCCACCTGCGCCGGCATCCCGGCACCGACCTGGCCGCGCTGACCTTCACGCTCCAGACCGGCCGGGAGGAGTACGCCGAGCGGCTGGCAGTGGTGGCGGACGACCTCGACGGACTGGTCCGGGCGCTGAGCCGGGCGGCCGACGGCGGCACCGCACCCGGCCTCTACCGGGCGACGGCGTCGTCGCGTGGGCCGGGTTCCGCCGTGGCCGCCACCGCGGACCCGCACGAGGTGGCGGCCGGGTGGACCGAGGGCGCATCCGTGGACTGGCCGGCGCGCTGGCCGGAGCCACGGCCGGTCCGGCTGCCCCTGCCGGCCATGCCGCTCACCGAGCTGCGCCACTGGTTCGACAGTCGGCGGCCGGACGCCCCCGCACCGGTCGAGCCCTCGCCGGTCGCGCCGCCGCTCCGGTCCGTGACGGAGGCGCCCACCACGCGGCTCACCCCGGTCGCCGCCGTGGTGCCGCAACCGCCGGGCCGGCCGGCCCGGGCCGCCGTGGCGGCGGTCAACGGCGCAGGCGGCCGGCCGAGGATCAGCCTGAGCGCACCCGGGACGCTGGTGCTCGCCGAACCGACGGAGCCGCTGGAGGCACCCGCCCTCGACATCACCGCCCGCACCCTCACCCAGCCCACCGCACCGGCGCCCGCGCAGCCCACCGCACCGGCTCCCGAGTACGCCCCCGCACCGGTGCCCGAGCCCGCCCCGGCGTCGGCTCTCGAGTCCGTCGCCGCGCCGGAGGCCGGGGATCTGAGGCAGGTCGCCGACTTCCTGCGGGAGCAGCTCGGCCGGATCCTCGGCATGCCGCCCGGGGACATCGGGGTGGACGAGTCCATCTCCGGTCTCGGCCTGGACTCGATCCTGCGCACCGACCTCGCCCGCGTCGTCAACGACGCCTACGGCCTGCGCCTCAAGGCTGCCGAGGTCTACGACGTCGACACGGTCTCGGAGCTCGCCACGTTCATCGCCACCCGACGCGCCGCGTCCGCACCGGCCGCGCCGAGCCCGGCTGCGCCGATTCCGGCCGCAGAGAGCCCGGACACGCCGAGTGCGGCCGCACCGGGCCAGGCCGCGCCGACCCGGGCCCCGGCCCCGACCTCGGCCACGTCCGTGCCGGCCGCACCGGCCGCGCACGAGCCGGCACCGGCGGACCCGCGCACCGTGGAAGGACTGCTCGCGACGCTCATCAGCGACCTGGTGGGCCGTCCGGTCGACGGCGGCCGGACGTTCCAGGACGACGGCTTCACCTCGTTCGACATGCTGAAGGTCGTCGCGGCGCTGGAGAAGCGCTTCGGATCGCTGCGCAAGACGCTGCTGTTCGACCAGCCGACGGTGGGCCGGCTCGCGGCCTTCCTGACCGAGGCCCACGGGGTACGGGCGGTCGAGCGCCTCCGGCACGCCGGACCGGACGGACCGGCCCGGGACACCGCCGTCGCCGGTCCGCCACCGGAGGACGACGGTCCGGTCGTGGTGGCCAAGCGGGATCTGCCCGTGCAACCCGGCCTCGCGGCGACCGTCGCCGACCTGGAACGCCGGTACGGCAAGGAGGGCGGCCTGCCCGGCCGGGACATCGCGCCGCTGATCTTCCTCGGCGCCGACCGGGACGGGTACTTCAACTTCTCCCGGCGCGACGACATCGTGCTGGCCTGGAGCTACGTCGGCTCCGAGGAACGCTTCCCGGCGCTCACCGCACAGTGGACGGCCTGGGCGAGGCGCAACGGCCTCAAGCCGAGCCTGCTGTCGATGATCCGGCTTACCGAGGTCGACGGCGTTCCCTTCTCGGCCACCCCGTTCGGCGCCGTCCAGCGTCTCGAGGACCTGCCCGGCTTCACCCTCAAGGGCAACCGGCTGCAACGGCTGCGCAACCTGGTCAACCGGTTCGAGCGGGCCGGGCAGTGCCGGACCAGCGAGTACCGGGTGGGCTCCGACCCCGAGGTCGACCGGCAGATCGTCGACCTGGTCGACCAGTGGGCGGGCACGAAGGACATGGTCAACCCGTACGTGCGGACGGTCCGCGCCGAGTTGCTCGCCGGCCGGCTCCAGCCGCGGCACCGGATGTTCCTCACCCACCTGGACGGCCGCCCGGTCAACGCGGTCATCGTCACCCGGATCCCGTCCGAGAACGGCCACCTGCTGGACCTGGAGTTCTACGCGGCGGACGCGCCGATGGGCGGCCTCGACTACGCGATCGTCCGGATCATCGAGACGCTCGCCGCCGAGGGCGACACGATGTTCAGCTTCGGAGCGACGATCGGCGCGAAGATCTGTGAGTCGCCGAACGCCGACCCGTCGGTGGCCGGGGCGCTGGACGAGCTGCGGTCGCTCGGCATCTTCACCGGCGAGGGCAACTTCCGGTTCAAGAACAAGTTCCGTCCGACCAACCTGCCGGTGTACCTGTGCCAGCCGGCGGACTCCGCGCCGGTGGACGTCACGAACATCATCCTGCTGATCGCGAACCCCACGACGGCCGCCGCCGCCGACGGGCAGCCCGCCGGGCCCGCGCCCGCACCGGAGGCGCCCACCGCGCCGGCCCCCGCGCCGGTGTCCTCCGCGCCGCGGACCGCCGCCGCGGACGCCGCCGTGCCGCAGGCCCTGCCCACCGACGCGGCCGGACGCGAACGCGTACTGGCGGCGCACAACTGGAACGTCCTGCGGCTACCGCACCACCTGGTCGAGTTCGACCTGCTCACCGACTCGTGGGCCGAGCTGGCGGCGGACTTCGTCGAGCGGGGAACGGCGGCCCTGACGACCGGCGCGGCCGACGGCGCCGACCCGGTCGAGCGGCTGCGCAGGACGTTGCAGTTCGACCACGTGACGATCACCCCGTCCGGCCGGGCCGCGGAGGCCCGCCTGCTCGGGTGCTGGCCGACCGCCGACCGGGTGGTGGTCTGCAACGCCCTCTTCCCGTCCTGGACGTACAACCAGATCGACCACGGCATGTCCCCTGCGGTGGTGCGTACGGCGGCGGCCTCCGGCGCGCCGGGGGACACGGTGTTCCGCGGTGACATCGACCTGGCCGACCTGCGGCGGGTGCTCGCCGGCAACGCCGGACGGGTGGCGTTCGTCTGCGTCGAGCTGAGCACCAACGCCGGTGGCGGTTGGCCGGTGTCGCTGGCGAACCTGAAGCAGGTCCGGGAGGCGGCCGACGCGCACGGCGTCCCGCTGATCCTGGACGCCGCCCGCGTCGTCGAGAACGCGGCGTTCATCGTCGAGCACGAGCCGGCGTACCGGGGCCGGGGCGTCTGGGACGTGGCGCTGGAGCTGCTGCGCTGCGCGGACGGCGTCACCATGAGCGTGTCCAAGGACTTCGGCGTCGGAGTCGGCGGGCTGGTGGCGACGCGGCTGCGGCCGCTGGCGGACCGCCTGGCCGAGCAGGCGTCGCTGCGCGGCCAGGACCTGAACCTCGCCAACCGCGAGCTGGTCGCGCGGGCAGTCGGCGGCACCGGCCGGGTGGTGGAGCAGGTACGCGAGCGGATGCGCGCCACCCGCCTGCTGCACGAGGCCCTGCGCGACGCCGGTGCGCCCGTCGCCGGTCCGCCCGGCGGCCACTGCGTACTGCTGGACGTGTCGGCGGTGCCGGCGTTGCGCGACCTGCGGCATCCCGTGCCCGCCGCGCTGGCCTGGCTGTACCGCGGCGCCGGCGTGCGGTGCGCGCCGCACCTGGCCGGCGTCGGAGAGGACGCGGCCGCGGTCGCCGGCCGCTACCTGCGGCTGGCGGTTCCGGTGGGTCTGCCGGTGCCGGCCGTCCGGGGCCTCGCGCGCCGGCTGGCCGCCCTGTTCCGTGACCCCGGCGTGGTGACCGACCTGATGCCGGTGCCGGCCGAACCCGGCGGCGGCCCGGCGGTCGCGGCCGACACCGCGTACTACCCGATGGACCGGATGCCCGACGACATCCGCGAGGCGATCGAGGAGGGACACCGGCCCCACGACGACAACCTGGCGGTGTTGCGCGAGTACCGGCCGGACGTACGCCGTCACCTGATCCCCGCCGACGACGGGGACGTGGAGGTCTTCACCGCCGGGACCGGCCCCGCCGTGGTGCTCATGCACCCGTTCAACATCGGCGCGGGCTTCTTCGGGCCGCAGATGCGTGACCTCGCGGACCGGTACCAGGTGGTGGTCGTGCACTACCCGGGCGTCGGCGCCACCCGGGCGTCGGGCGACCTGTCGGTGCGCGGGCTGGCCGACCGCATGCACCGGACGCTGCGCCGCCTGGACGTCACGTGGCCCCTGCACGTGGGCGGCGCGTCGTTCGGCGGCCTGATGGCGATGGCGTTCACCCTCGACCACCCGGACGACGTGGCGTCGCTGACCCTGATCGGCAGCTCGTACAAGGTCGGCAACCGGTCGGGGGAGATGAACCGGCTCTCCGTGGTCGCGGGCGAGGACTTCGACACGCTGATGCGGCACGCCGACCCGGCGGAGATCGAGGGCACCCGGCAGCGGCTGGAGGATCTGCTGCTGCGCTGCGAGAGCATGGACCCGCAGACCGGCCTGCGCTACCTCGACGAGTTCACGGCCGACCCCGGGCTGGTGCCGCGGCTCGGCGAGATCCGGACGCCGACGCTCATCGTGCACGGCCGGCACGACACGGTGGTGCCGGTCCGCACCGGTCACCTCCTGCACGGCCTGATCGACACCGCCCGGTACGAGGAGTTCGCCGACGCCGGGCACTTCCCGAGCCTCACCGCGTCCCGGCGCTTCAACGACCTGCTGGCGCACTTCCTGGACCAGGCCGGCCGTCCGTGACGGCGACGACGAAGGAGACCACCTTGCCCGTCACCCCACCCCTCGCCCAACCCGAGGTGACACTGCTGGACAGCAGCTCCGTGCACCGGCGGCTGACCATCAAACCGGCGATGTGCGGCCACAACACCCTGTTCGTCAGCCAGCTCGGCGACTGGACCTGGGACACGGTCACCGCGGTGTGCGGCACCGACGTCTTCAACGCCCGCAACGAGGCCGGCGCCCCGACGTACCTCGCGTTCTACTACTTCCACATCCGCGCCACGCCACGGGTGCACCTGCGCCGCTTCACCTTCGGCGACCGGCTGTCGGTGGACTCGACGGTGTTCGGATTCGGCAGCGAGTCCGTACTCACCCTGCACCGCATCGCCCTAGGCGGCGACGGCCCGGGCCGCCCGGTCGATCCGGTGGAGTTCTTCGACGCGCCGCGGGACGACTGCATGTACGTGCAGAACTTCAACCGGTGGATCACCCGCGGACGCGACGGCGGCAACCGCAACCTGGTCCGCTCCTCGCCGGCCGACTTCACCCACGAGCACCTGCCGGCGCTGCCGGAGCGGTACTCGCCCCGCCACGTGTATCAGCGGGCCCGGGCGGCCGGGACGTTCCACGACGCGACCGGACCGGGATGGCGTGCCGGTGTCGAGGACTTCGAGCTGACCTATCCGATCGACATCACCCGCGACATCAACGGCGTGGGCCTCATCTACTACGCCGCCTACTTCTCCGTCGTCGACTGGGCGCTGCTGCGGCTGTGGCGCCACCTCGGCCGCGACGACCGGACGTTCCTCGCCCGCGTCGTCGTCGATCACAAGATGTGCTATCTGGGCAACGCGCAGCTCGACTCCGTGCTGCGGATCCGGATGAAGACCTGGGAGAACCGCGACGATCCCACCGAGGAGGTGGTCAACGTGCTGATCGAAGACCAGGAGACCACGGCGGTGCTCGCCGTGTCCACGCTGACGCTGCGGCACGAGGACCGGGCATGACGGCCGTGGCGCCGACCCGGGCGGAGGTCGAGCGGATCCTGCGGGAGGTGATCACCTCGATCCTTCCGGGACTGCCGCCGGAGGCGGTCACCGGCGACCGTCACCTGCGGGACCTGGGCGCGGACTCGGTCGACCGCGTCGAGATCATCATCGCGGTCACCGTCCGGCTCGGCGTGGACGTGCCGTTGTCGACCTTCAGCGACACACCCGACATCGACCGGATGGTCGACCAACTCGTGGAGGCGAGCCGGCGGTGACGGCACAGCGGATCGGTATCGAAGCACTCAACGTCTACTGCGGTCTGGCGTACCTGCCGGTCCCGGCGCTGTTCGAGGGCCGAGGGCTGGACCCGGCCCGGATGAGCAACCTGATGATGGACCGGCGCTCGATCGGGCTGCCCTTCGAGGACCCGGTCACCAACGCGGTGAACGCGGCGCTGCCCCTGGTGGAGCGACTGACCGACGACGAACGGAACCGGATCGAACTGGTCGTCACGTCGAGCGAGTCGGGGATCGACTACAGCAAGTCGATCACGTCGTACGTGCACCAGCACCTCGGCCTCAGCCGCGACTGCCGGATCCTCGAGGTCAAGCAGGCCTGCTACGCCGCGACGGCGGCCGCCCAGCTCGCCGTCGGCTACCTGGCCTCGGGCCTGTCGCCGGGCGCCAAGGCCCTGGTGATCGCCACCGACGTGGCGCTGGTCGACGCCCGCGCCGAGTACGCCGAGCCGGCCACCGGGCACGGCGCCGCGGCGGTGCTGCTCAGCGACGACCCCCGGGTGCTGACGATCGACGTCGGCGCGTTCGGCAACCACAGCTACGAGACCATGGACACCGCCCGGCCGTTCCCCGGCTTCGACATCGCCGACGTCGACCGGTCGCTGTTCGCCTACCTCGACTGCCTGACCAACAGCTTCGCGCAGTACGCCGCCAAGGTCGACGGCGCGGACTTCGCCACCACCTTCGACTACCTGGTGATGCACACGCCGTTCGCCGGGCTCGTGCGGGCGGCGCACCGCAAGATGATGCGGGAGTTCGCGCCGGCCGCCCCGGTGAGCGTGGACGCCGACTTCGCGCAGCGGCTCGTACCGTCGCTGGTCTACCCCCGGATCGTGGGCAACCTCTGCTCCGGCTCGGTGTACCTGGGCCTGTGCAGCCTGATCGACAACGCCGGCTACACCGACGGCGCGCGGGTCGGCCTCTACGCCTACGGCTCGGGCTGCTCGGCGGAGTTCTACAGCGGAGTGATCGGCCCGCAGTCACGAACCGAGCTGGCCCGCATGGGCATCGCCGAGCGGCTGGCGGCCCGGCAGGAACTCACGTTCGCCGACTACGTGCAGCTGATCAAGGAGAACCAGGACAAGCTCACGCCGGAGGAGAACCGCGACGTCGACGTGAGCCGCTACGCCGACCTGATCGGCCGGGTGCCCGGCCGGCCCCGGATGCTGGCCTGGACCGGCATCCGCAACTACCACCGCCGGTACGAGTGGGTCTGAGCCGCCGATGAGCCAGGACTGGTTCGGCGCCCGTGGCCTGCGCGACCCGGCGCCCGTCCGGTTGTTCTGCCTCGCGCACGCCGGCGGCGGCGGGAGCTTCTTCCGTTCGTGGCGGGAGTTGCTCACCCCGGACGTCGCGGTGGTTCCGGTGATCCTGCCGGGCCGCGAGTCCAGGTCGCGTGAGCGGCCGTACCGCCGGATGGCGGACCTGGTGGAGGCGCTCGCGGCGTCGTTGACCCCGCACCTCGACCGGCCGTTCGCGTTGTTCGGGCACAGCATGGGGGCGGCGGTGGCCTTCGAGACGGCGCACCTGCTCGCCCGCGGGAACGGACCGCGGCCGCGGCGGCTGTTCGTCTCCGGGCGACGGCCGCCCACCATGCCCTCGCGGCGGCCGGACCTGCACCGGCTGCCCGACGACCAGTTCATCGATGCGGTGGCGCGGATGGGCGGAACCCCGCCGGAGCTGCTCCGCCGCCGTGAGCTCCTCGACGTCTTCCTGCCGCGGCTGCGCGCCGACTTCGAGGTGAACGAGACGTACCAGCCGGGCCCGCGGACCCGGCTGTCCTGCCCGGTGTCGGCGTTCACCGGCGACACCGACCCCGAGGTTGACGCCTTGGAGATGGCGGCGTGGCAGAGTGTCACCGACGGGGAGTTCGTCCTGCGGGTGTTCCGCGGCGGGCACTTCTATCTGGTGGACGCGGCCGTGCCGCTGACCCGGGTCATCCTCGCCGAGTTGCAGGCGACCCCCGTCGGCCCCTGACCGGGCCGCGTGCCGTTTCCCGGTTTTGCGAAGGAGAATGTCATGACCAAGCAGGTCACCGGTGTCCGCAAGCTCAAGAGTTGGGAGGACACCACCTACTCGGAGGTCGGCGACGGGCCGAAGGCGGTCCGGTCGAGCATCGAGTACGAGTACACCGGCGACATCCAGGGCACGGCCAAGCTGGAGTACGTGATGCTGCTGCACAGCGACGACAAGGCCACGTTCGTCGGCTACGAGCAGATCGTCGGCCGGATCGGCGACCGGGAGGGCAGCGTCGTGCTGGAACACCGGGGCAAGCTCGACGAGAACGCCGCCACCGTCGCCATGAGCGTGCTGCCCGACAGCGGCACGGGGCAGCTCGCCGGGGCACGTGGCGAGGGCGGTTTCGTCGGCGTGCACGAGGACCGGGGCGACGCGAAGTACACGATGGACATCGAGTTCGCCTGACGGCGGGCACCTCCGGCCCGGTACGGCGTCCGCCGTGCCGGGCCGGCGCGCGTCGCCGGACGGTGTGAGCAGTTGTGAGCAGACCCGCGGCGGGCACCCGGCTAGAACGGTGAGGACGCATATCCCTCACCGCCGAGGTGCCCATGAGCCGCAGCAAGCAGATCCTCGCCGAACGCGCCGACGCGGACCGCCTGGTGATGTCCGCGCTGGCCACCGACAGCGCCGTCACGCCGACGGCGCAGGTGCTGCCGTGGCTGGCCGAGCGGTCCCGGGCCCACACGTTCGAGGTACGCCGCGTCCCGCTGGGCGAGCTGGCCGGCTGGCAGGAGGAGCCGGGCACGGGGAACCTCGTGCACCACACCGGCCGGTTCTTCTCCATCGAGGGCCTGCGGGTGCAGACCGAGCGGACCTGGACCCAGCCGATCATCGTGCAGCCCGAGGTGGGTGTGCTGGGCCTGCTGATGAAGGAGTTCGACGGGGTCCTGCACTGCCTGATGCACGCCAAGATGGAGCCGGGCAACGCCCCGCTGGTCCAGCTCTCGCCGACCGTGCAGGCCACCCGCAGCAACTACACGGGCGTGCACCGCGGCACGCCGATCCGGTACTTCGAGTACATGCGCCCGTCCGCGCGCAGCCGGGTCCTCGTCGACGTGCTCCAGTCCGAGCAGAATTCCTGGTTCCTGCACAAGCGCAACCGCAACATGGTCGTCGAGACCACCGACGACGTGCCGGTCGGCGACGACTTCCGGTGGCTCACCCTCGGCCAGCTCGCGGAGCTGCTGCGCCGGCCGGACGTGGTGAACATGGACACGCGTTCGGTGATGTCCTGCGTCCCGGCGACACCGTCGGCCGCGCTGCGCCCGGCCGTCGCGGTGCCCGGCGACACGTTCGCCGGGGCGATCCGCCGGTCCTTCTGGGACGACGGCGACGCCCGGCACACGCAGACCGAGCTGTTGGGATGGCTGACGCGCCAGCGCGCGGTGCGGGAGGTGCGGCAGCGCCGCGTGCCGTTGTCGGAGGTCGAGGCGGACGGCTGGCGCCGCGACGACGACGAGATCGCGCACGTCAGCGGCAAGTACTTCACCGTGATCGGGGTGGGCGTGCAGGCCGGCAGCCGTGAGGTGCGGTCCTGGCAGCAGCCGCTGCTGGCCCCCGTCGCCCCGGGAGTCCTGGCGCTGCTGGTCAAGCGGATCGCCGGTGTCCTCCACGGGCTCGTCCAGGCCCGCGCCGACGCGGGCTCGCTGACCGGTGTCGAGCTGGGGCCCACTGTGCAGTGCCAGCCGGTCAACTACCGGGACCTGCCGCCGCGGGAGTGCCCGCGGTATCTGGACCTGGTGCCGGCCGCCGGGGACGCGCGGATCCGGTACGACGTCGTGCAGTCGGAGGAGGGCGGCCGGTTCCACCACGCGCGCAACCGCTACCTGGTGGTGGAGGTCGGCGACGAGTTCCCGGTCGAGGCGCCGGACGACTTCCGCTGGATGACCATGGGGCAACTCGCCGGCCTGCTCTCGCACGGCAACTACCTGAACGTGGAGCTGCGCAGCCTGCTCGCGTGCGCCCGGACGCTCTGGTGAGCGCCGCCGGGCCGGTACGGGTGGCCGTGCTCGGCTGCGCGGACGTCGCGGCCCGGCGGATGCTGCCCGCGCTGACCGGTGGCGGCGCGGCCACCGTCACCGCGATCGGCAGCCGCGATCCGGCCCGGGCGGCGGACCTCGCGGGCCGCTTCGGGGTGCCGTTCGCCGGCACCTACGCCGATGCGCTGGATCGCCCCGACGTGGACGCCGTCTATCTCCCGCTGCCGCCGGCGCTGCGCGGCGAATGGGTCCGTCGTGCCCTGCGCGCCGGGAAGCACGTGCTGGCGGAGAAGCCGCTGACCACCGGCGCGGAGCACACGGCGGTCCTCCTGGCCGAGGCGCGGGCCCGCGGCCTCGCGCTCGTGGAGAACATGGCCTTCCTGCACCATCGCGGCCACCGGACGGTGTACGACCGCCTGGCGAGCGGCGACATCGGGGACCTGCGGCACGTCACGGCCACCTTCACGATCCCTCCGCGTCCGCCCGGTGACCTGCGGAACAGCCGGGAGCTCGGCGGCGGCGCCCTGCTGGACGCCGGGGTGTACCCGCTGCGGACGGCGATGCGCCTGCTGGGCCCGGGCCTGCGCGTTGCCGGAGCGGCGCTGCGCCTGAACGACGACGGCGTCGACGTGGCGGGCAGCGCGTTGCTGGTCGGTCCGTGTGGGGTCACCGCCGCTCTGACCTTCGGCATGGCCCACGCCTACCGGGCCTCCTACGAGCTGCACGGATCGAGCGGCCGGATGGTGCTCGACCGGCCGTACAGCGCTCCCGTGGGCCACCGGCCGCTGCTGCGGGTGGAACGGGACGGCCGGACCGAGGAGGTGCCGCTCGCCGCCGACGACCAGTTCGCCCGCATGGGGGAGGAGTTCGCGCGGATGGTGGCCGACCCGGCGGCGCGCGAACCTGCCGCCGCCGCGTCGCTGGTGCAGGCGGAACTGGTGGACGAGGTGGCTCGGCGCGCACTGCGGACGCAGCCCTGAACGGAGTGCGGCCGCGCCGCACGGAGAGGTCGACAATGGACATCACCGCGATGGCCGTCCGGGACGCGTACCGCATCACGCCGCGTCGCCTGCCCGACCACCGGGGCGAGTTCTTCGAGGCGGCACGCCGGGAGGCGCTGGAGGCGGTCACCGGGCACCCGTTCGTGGTGCGTCAGGTCAACTACTCGGTGTCGCGCCGGCACACCCTGCGCGGGATCCACGGCACCACGTTGCCGCCCGGTCAGGCCAAGCTGGTGACCTGTGTCAGCGGCGCCGTGCTCGACGTCGTGGTCGACCTGCGGGCGGGCTCGCCGACGTTCGGCCGGTTCGACGTGACCCGGCAGGACGGCGAGTCCGGGATCTCCGTCTACCTCGCCGACGGCCTCGGGCACGCGTTTCTCGCCCTGACCGACGACGTGCGCATGGCCTATCTGTGCTCCGAGGAGTACGTGCCCGGGACGATGGTCGACATCGACGCCCTCGACCCGGACCTGGCCCTGCCCTGGCCGCGCGGGCCGGAGGTGATCCGCTCCGCCAAGGACGCCGCCGCGCCGCGGCTGGCGGACGCGCTGCACCGGCTGCCCACGTACGAGCAGTGCCTGGCCGCGTACGGCCGGACGCCGGCCCGCGACGGGGGGCAGCGGTGATTCCGCTGTTCCGCAGCGCGGTCGCCGCCGACGCCGCGGACCGGGTACGGGCGGTCCTGGACAGCGGCTACCTCGGTCAGGGACCACGGGTGGCCGAGTTCGAGGCGGCCCTCGCGCAGCGCCTGGGCACCGACCGGCTGGCCACCGTCAACAGCGCCACCTCCGGCCTGCACCTGGCGCTGCACCTGCTCGCCGGGCCGCCGGGGCCGGCGACGGTGGGCGGCGAGGTGCTCACGACCCCGCTGACGTTCCCGGCGACGAACTGGCCGATCCTGGCGCTCGGCCTGCGACCGCGCTGGGTCGACGTCGACCCGGCCACGTTGAACATCGACCTCACCGACCTGGCCGCGAAGATCACGGCGCGGACCCGGGCGATCATGGTCGTGCACTGGGGTGGCTACCCGGTCGACCTCGACCGCTTGCGTGAGGTGGTGGACGAGGCGGGCCGGCGGACGGGCCACCGTCCGCCGGTCATCGAGGACTGCGCGCACGCCTGGGGGTCGAGCCTCCGCGGCCGGCCACTGGGGGACCACGGCAACACCGCGGTCTTCAGCTTCCAGGCGATCAAGCACCTGACCACCGGTGACGGCGGCCTGGTGGTGCTGCCCGACGACGTCCTGTGCCGGCGGGCGCGGCGGTTGCGCTGGCTGGGCCTCGACCGCGACAGCGACGAGAGCTTCCGCAGCAGCCAGGACGTGACCGAGTGGGGCTACAAGTTCCACCTCAACGACGTCGCCGCGGCGATCGGACTGGCCAACCTGGACACCGTCGACGCACGGGTGGACCGGCACCGGGCCAACGCCGCCTGGTACGCCGACCAGCTGCGCGGCGTGGCCGGGCTGGACCTGCTGGAACGCCGGCCGGACCGGCGCTCCGCGGAATGGATCTTCACGGTCAAGGTCGACGACCGGCCGGGGTTCATCCGGCGGCTGGGCGAGGCGGGCATCGCGGCGAGCCCGGTGCAGCGGCGCAACGACCTGCACAGCTGCGTCCACGAGTTCCGGACGGACCTGCCCGGCCTGGACGCGGTCGCGGATCGGATGGTGGCGATACCCGTAGGCTGGTGGGTGGACGACGACGACCGGTCGAGGATCGCCGAGGTGATCCGGGCCGGCTGGTGACCCGGGTCCGCCGGGTCACGTGCCGTGCGGCGTCCCGCAGCATCCGACCCCGCGCCCCACGACCTGGGAGACAACGATGGCCGAGCGTGTCGCGCGTACCCGGTCCGACGCCGCCCGCAACCAGCGGCTGCTGATGGACGTGGCGGCCCGCACCTTCGCCGTGGCGGGCCTCGACGTGCCGGTGTCGCAGATCGTCGACGCCGCCGGCCTCGGCAAGGGCACCGCGTTTCGGTGCTTCGCCACGAAGGGCGACCTGGTCGCGGCCATCGTCCGGGAGCGGCTGGACGCGCTGGCGGCACAGGCGCGTGGACTGGTCACCGGCGACCCCGGCGCGGCGGTGTTCGAGTTCGTCCGGCTGTGGTCCGGCGCGCTCGCCGAGGACCGTGGCCTCCGTGAGGCGATGGACGGGCCGGCGCCGGGGTCGGCCGGGGTGTGGGAAAGCTACCGGGTGCTTGTCGACGCCGTCGAGGCGCTCGTCGGACGGGCCCGCGCGGCCGGCGCCGTCCGGGCCGACGTGTCCGCCGCGGACCTGCTCCTGCTGGTCGCGGCGGCGGTCCACGCGGCGGTGCCCCTGTCCGGGGTGGACCCGGCGTTCCGGGACCGGTTCGTGGGCCTGGTGTGCGACGGGCTGCGCGCCGGGCCACCCGGGACTCCGGCGCGGCCCGCACCGACGCACGAGGAGCTGGCGAAGGTCTGGACGGGGTCCGAGCGCTCTCGGTAGCATGCTCGGAAAGCGGACCGGCTGGTCCGCTTCGGGTCGCGGTGCGGACTCCCGCGGACCCGCCTCCTGTCCGGAAGGACCATCATGGACCCATCCCCGGCCGGCGACCCCCGGCCCGCCGTGCCCGCCGCGTCCGAGCCGGCCGGCCGCAACCGCTGGATCGTCCTGATCCTCGTCACCCTGGCGCAGTTCATCGTGGCTCTCGACGCCACGGTGGTGAACGTCGCCCTGCCCTCGATCGACCGCGATCTGGGCATGTCGGAGGCCGACCTCCAGTGGGTGGTGAACGCGTACGCCCTGATCTTCGGCGGCTTCCTGCTGCTCGGCGGCCGGCTGTGCGACCTGTTCGGCCGCAGGCGGCTGTTCGTCGCCGGTCTGGTGGTGTTCACAGTGGCCTCGGCGATCAGCGGGCTGGCCACCGACGCCGTCGTGCTGACCGTCGGCCGTGGCCTCCAGGGCCTCGGCGGCGCCCTGGTGTCCCCGGCCGTCCTGGCCATCATCAACACCACCTTCCGCGACCCGGCCGAACGCACCAAGGCGCTCGGCGTGTGGGGCGCGGTGGTCGCCGGTGGCAGCGCGTTCGGCCTGCTCATCGGTGGCCTGCTCACCGGTGCTCTCTCCTGGCACTGGATCTTCTTCGTCAACCTGCCCATCGGCGCGGTCGTGCTGCTGGCGGCCGTGCGCGTGATCGGTGAGTCGCGCGACGAGAACGCCGACCGTTCCCTCGACGTGGCCGGTGCGGTCACCGTCACCGGCGGTCTCGTCCTGGCCGTCTACACGATGGTCAACGGCCAGGCGTGGGGGTGGGCCTCGGCGCGGACGCTGACCCTGGGCGCCGTCGCCGTGCTGCTGCTCGCCGCGTTCGTGCTGATCGAGTCCCGCACCCGGCAACCCATGATGCGGCTGAGCATCTTCCGGCTGCGCACGCTCGCCGTCGCGGACGCCGCGCTGATCTTCCTCACCTCCGGCATCGCGACGATGTTCTTCTTCTCGGCCCTCTACCTCCAGGGCGCTCTCGGCTACAGCCCGCTGCAGGGCGGCCTGGCGTTCCTGCCCGCGGCGATGGGCGTGATGGTCGGCGCCACGCTGTCCGAGCCGCTGGTCCGGCGCCTCGGGCACATCCTCGTGACCGTGATCGGCCTGTGCCTCGGCGCGCTCGGCATGGCCTACCTGACCCGGCTGCCCATCGACGGGTCCTACCTCACCGATCTGCTGCCCGGCCTGCTGCCGCTCTCCATCGGCCTGGGCATCGCCTACGTGCCGATCACGTTCCTGGCCACCTCCGGAACCGCGGACGCCGACTCCGGCCTCGCCTCCGGCATCTACCAGACCGTCCAGCAGATCGGTGGCGCCGTCGGGCTGGCGATCCTGGCCGCGATGGCCACGGCCCGCACCACCGACCTGCTCGGCGACCCGGCCGCGGCCGATCCCGCCGAACAGCTCGCGGCGCAGGTCGCCGGGTTCCGGGTCGCCTTCGCCGGCGGCGTCGTGCTGCTGCTGTGCGGCGCGGCGATCACCGCGCTGTTCCTGCGCCGGCGCCACGTCGCGGCGTTGCTGGAGACCTCTGCGGCGGGCGCGGACGCGCCGGCCCCGGCCGAGCCGGTGGCCAAGGGCTGACCGAACCCCCGGCCGCGCCGGAGACCGGCTCACGCGGCAGCGCCCACGAGGGCGCTGCCGCGTCGTCGTCGGTTCGGCCAATCCACGAAAACTGCGTCGAAGTGAGCAGAGCCGCGGATCGCATCCCCATACCGTCCAGGCATGGATACGGGCCGGAGACTCTACCTGGACCTGATGAAGAAGGTCCTCACGAACGTGGTCTACGAGGACAATCCGCTCGGCTACGAGCACGTCCCCATCCCCTGGTTCCAGGGTGACCCCGCCTATGACCCGGAGAAGCGCCGCGTCGGCCTGGACTGGCCCAGCGTCGCGCACACCATGGTCGGCCTGAAGCGGCTGGACAACGTGCAGGAGTGCATGGAGCAGGTGCTCTCCGACGACGTGCCCGGCGACTTCATCGAGACCGGGGTGTGGCGCGGTGGCGTCTGCATCTTCATGCGCGCCTTCCTCGAGGCGTACGGCGTCAAGAACCGCCGGATCTGGGTGGCCGACTCGTTCGAGGGCATCCCCGACGTCGGTGAGGACGGGCACCCGCTGGACGTGCGGCTCGGCCTGCACCGGGCCAACGAGACGCTGGGCGTGCCGATGGAGGTGGTCAAGGCCAACTTCGCCCGCTACGACCTGCTCGACGACCAGGTGCAGTTCCTGCCCGGCTGGTTCCGCGACTCGCTGCCCACGGCGCCGGTCGAGCGCATCGCGATCCTCCGGCTCGACGGCGACCTGTACGAGTCGACGATGGACGCCCTGAACAGCCTCTACGACAAGGTGTCGCCGGGCGGCTTCGTCATCGTCGATGACTACGCCCTGCGGAGCTGCCGCCGTGCCATCGACGAGTTCCGTGACCAGCACGCCATCAAGGACGAGGTGCTGCCGATCGACGGGGCGTCCGCGTACTGGCGGCGCAGCGCCTGAGCCGGCGTCGGCCCGGCCCCTCGGCGAGGGACCGGGCCGATCGTCTGCGGGCGTGTGGTCAGACGCCGGCGCAGGGCCGGGCCGCCGGCCGCACCGCGGACTCCCGGTCCACGGCCAGGCACTCGAGCAGGCCCACCGCCAGGTCCGGTCCCGGCTGGGCCCGGATCTCCGCCCTGATCCGTTGCAGGTTCGCACGGTACGCCGGGTCACGCAGCACGTCCCGGACCGCCTCGCGGGTCCGGTCCGCGGTCAGTTCCTCCGGCCGGATCATCCGCGCGAGGCCGAGTTCGGCGCAGCGCCGGGCGTTGTGCGGGTCGTCGACCAGCAGCGGCACCAGCACCTGGAGCAGGCCGGCGTCGATCGAGCCCATGACGGTGCCGAAACCGCCGTGGGTGATCGCCAGGTCGCAGTGCGGCAGCAGCAGACTGTGCGGGATGAACCGTTCGATGTGCACGTTGGACGGCTGGGGGCCGAGCTCGGCCGGGTCGGCGTCACGGCCCACCGTGACCACCACGTTGATCGGTTCGTCGCGCAGGCCCTCCAGGATGGTCCGGACCATCCCCGGGAAGACGTCGGTACGCCAGCGGTTCGCCACCGTCCCGACGGTCACGTACGCGGTGGGCTGCGCCGGCATCCGGGCCACCCAGTCCGGCAACGCCTCGCTCCCCACCTGGTCGTAGAAGGTCGGGCGCAGCGTGCGGAGCGTGGCGGGCTTGGGGATCGCCGGGTTGAGCAGACTCGGCGGCGCGAAGCACAGGTGCAGATGGCGGTGCAGCATGTGCAGCCCCGGGTCGGGGCCCAGCCCCGCGTCCGCGCGCAGGCGGTCGATCTGCTCCTGGACCGCCGGCTGCATCGGCCCGGTGTCGAACAGAGGCATGATGTCCACGCTGGCGTGCGGGATGCCGAGACGTTCGGCGGCCACCGCCGCGGCGGCCTCGAAGTTCTCCCGGACGACCACGTCGGGACGCCACTGCCTGCAGATCTCCAGCAGGTCCGGCAGCATTCGCCGGGCCCGCACGCCGTAGATGACGTCGGCGATGGCCAGCTGGTCCATCTCCGGCCCGGGGGTGAGCCGCCGGGCCCGTACCTTCAGCGCGTCGAATTCGGGATCGCCGTCGCCGTCCCGGTTCAGCCCGGCCGCGAACGTCCGGAAGCCCAGTTCCTCGACCGCGGACCGGATCGACTCCGCGCAGGCGAAGGCGACCTCGTGCCCGGCGGCGCGCGCGGCGATCGCGAGCGGGACGAGTGGATGCAGGTGCCCGGTCGACGGAATGGAGGTGAACAGCAGGCGCATCGCCGTCACCTCCACTTCGGCGGACGGTGTCCGCGGTCTGGATCACGAGCGGTCATCGGAGGCATCCGATACACTCCTCACAGGGTCGCCGATTGGTGCATGCCTTTCTATTCCGGGCAACCGCTCGCGTCTGCTCACTACTGAGCGTCAGCCCTCGTCGAACACCACCCGGTGCTGCGGCACGTCGGGCTGGTCGAATCGCAGAAGCTCCCCGGCCTCGGCCTCGACGACGCCGCGGGTCTTCTTGTCCAGGCGCCGGAAGGCGGTGACCGTCACCGTGGCCGTCCGCTTCGTCGCGTTGATCTTCCACAGTCCGGCCACCACGCCGTCCACCAGCACCGTGGGCTTGATCTGGAGGTTCGCCCGGGCGTACACCCGGTCCTTCACGTCGTCCGGCAGGATGCGCCCGCGGTGCTTGGGCGTGTAGGCCAGCAGCGTGCTGTCGAACGCCGGCAGGAGCCGGGCGGGCACCTCGGTGCCGGCCTCGGGCCGCGGGCCGTCCGGCACGTCGTAGAGGGTCCGCCCGGCCCCGTCGGTGAAGCGTTCCAGCTCGGACGAGAGACGCTCCAGCGCCGCGCGCACCGGCGGGACGCGCCAGCCGGTCCAGGCGGCGACGTCCTCGGCCGCCGCCGGACCGAAGGCCCGCAGGTGCCGGCGTACGACGTCGGCCAGCGCGTCGTCGGGGGAGGGGGCCCGATCCGATCCGGGCGGGCACGGGGCCGTGCGGAAGGCGGCCGGCGCCCGGCCCGACCACTCGCCGTCCTCCGGCGCGCGCACCAGGGCGCTCCAGGTGTAGAACGCGCGCCACTTGTACTGCCGCTGCGCGTCCGCCTCGGCTGCGTCGAACGTGTCCGGGTGCCGCTTGATCCAGTCCTCGACGAATTCGGCGATCTGGTCGCCGGTGCGTGCCCGCCGGGAGGTGTAGCGCAGCAGCTCGGCGCGGAGTTCGCCGGCCCGGGCGGTCGGCTCGGCCTTGGCCCGCCGCCACTCGTTGACCCCCGCGCCGTCCGCGGCCGCCGCGTACGCCGCGTGCTCGCGGGCGCTGGTCAGGTGCAGCGTACGCCGCAGCGACGTGCCGAGGAGCAGCTCGCCGCGACCGAGTGCGGCGTACAGGTCGCCGGTGGTCAGGCCGTCGACCCGGGTCCACAGTCCCTGGGCCACCGCCGGCCAGTGCTGGGCCTGGAGCGCGCCGACGGACTCCACCACCTCCGCCAGGGGGCGCCGATGACGTTCGATGAGACCCTGCCGGGCGAGCAGCGCGCGGTTGAGGGCCTGGTCGGACATGGGCATCCGCGGATCGTACGTCAGCCCGGCCCGACCGGCAGTGCTCATTAGTGAGCAGCCGGTGACCGTGTCGGCGGGTAGGAAGGACGCGTGGACAGCGTCAGTAAGCCAGTGTCCTACCCCCTGTCGCGCGGCTGCCCGTTCGACCCGGCCCCCGAGTTCACCCGCCTGCGGGCCGAACGTCCCATCACCCGGGTCCGGCTGGACTTCGACGGCAGCGAGGTGTGGCTGGTCAGCCGGCACGAGGACGTACGGGCCGTGCTGCGGGACCCGCGGTTCAGCGCCGACTTCAGCACGCCCGGCTTCCCGGCCCGGATGACTGTCCAGCCCCCGGGGCCGGGAACCTTCATCCGGATGGATCCGCCGGACCACTCCCGGCTGCGCCGTGCGCTGCTCAACGAGTTCAAGCCCCGGCGGGTCGAGGAACTGCGCCCGCACGTGGAGCGCATCGTGCACACGCTCGTCGACCGGATGGTGGCCGGGCCGCAGCCGGTCGACCTGCTCGAGGCGATCGCGTTCCCGCTGCCCATCCTGGTGATCTGCGAGCTGCTCGGCGTCCCGTACGACGACCGCCCGTTCTTCGAACGCTGCACCGCGGTCATCGGCGACCAGAACGCCTCACCGGCGCGGCGCCAGGAGGTGCGCACGGAGCTGTGGGCGTACATGGACCGGCTGATCGACGCGAAGGACGCCGACCCCGCCGACGACCTGCTGTCGCGCCTGACGACCGGGCGGGAACGTCACGGGATCAGCCGGGAGGAGGTCGCCGGCATCGCCACGCTGCTCATCATCGCGGGCTACGAGACGATCGCCAACCAGATCGGCATCGGCACGCTGGCGCTGCTGCGGCACCCCGACCAGATCCCCACCATGCTGGACCCCGCGACGTCCGTGGGCGCGGTGGACGAGATCCTGCGCCATCAGACGATCATCGCGTACGGCCTGCGCCGCGCCGCCGTGGCCGACGTCGAGGTCGCCGGCGAGGTGATCCGTGCCGGTGAGGGCGTGATCGCGGTTCTCGCCTCCGGCAACCGGGACGACCGGGTGTACGAGGACCCGGACGTGCTGAACCTCGAGCGGGTCGCCACCGACCACCTGGCCTTCGGCTTCGGCATCCACCAGTGCCTCGGGCAGGTCCTGGCGCGGATGGAGTTGCAGGTGCTCTGGCAGACGCTGTTCCGGCGACTGCCCACCCTGAGGTTGGCCGTCGACGTCGACGACGTCGAGTTCCGTGACGACATGTTCGTCTACGGCGTGAAGAGCCTGCCGGTTGTCTGGTCCCCGGAGAACGAGGAGAACTGAATGAGTGCCCCCGATGTGTCGACCGAACGTCCGGCGCTGCCGTTTCCCTTCCCGATCACGTCGAGCCTCGAACCGTCGCCGGAGTACGCCCGGTTACGCGAGGAGCAGCCGCTCGCGCGGGTGAAGCTGCCCAGCGGCGACGAGGCGTGGATCGCCACCCGCTACGAGGACGTGCGCAAGGTCTTCAGCGACCTCCGGTTCAGCCGGGCCGCCGCGTCACGTCCCGGTGCGCCGCAGCTCATGCCGGGCATCGAGGGCGACCCGAACTCGGTGGTCAGCAAGGATCCGCCGGACCACACCCGGATGCGCAAGCTCGTCGCGCCGGCCTTCACCAGCCGCCGCATGGAGACGATGCGCGAGGAGGTGCGCCGGACCGTCACCGAGTTGCTCGACGCCATGGAGCAGGCCGGGCCGCCGGCCGACCTGGTGGCCTCGCTGACCAGCCCGCTGCCGATCATCGTCATCTGTGACCTGCTGGGCGTGCCGGCGGCCGACCGCGACCGGTTCCGCGGCTGGTCCAACGCCATGTTCGCGACCTCGCCGGAGGGCATGAAGGACGCGATGGCCGCGCGGAACGCGCTGATCGGCTACCTGGCCGCCATGGTCGAGGCCCGGCGTTCCGCGCCGACCGACGACCTGCTCGGTGTGCTGATCAACTACCGTGACCAGGAGGACCGGCTGACCGAGCCGGAGCTCATCTCGTTCGCCGGCGGTCTCATCGTGGCCGGCTACGAGACGACGGCCAACCGGTTCGCCAACGCGGTGCTCATGCTGATGCGCCACCCCGAGCAGCGTGCCATGCTCCAGGCCGACGACTCCCTGCTGCCCGGCGCGGTGGAGGAGGCCCTGCGCTACATCCCGGGCGGCGCGGCCGGCGGGCTCATGCGCGTGGCGCTCGAGGACGTCGAGCTGGGCGGCGTGACGATCCGGGCCGGCGAGGGCGTCATCGCCATCACCAACTCGGCCAACCGGGATCCCTCGGTGTTCCCCGACCCGG
Organism: Micromonospora sp. AMSO1212t; assembly: GCF_008868145.1. Classification (NCBI taxonomy): domain Bacteria; kingdom Bacillati; phylum Actinomycetota; class Actinomycetes; order Micromonosporales; family Micromonosporaceae; genus Micromonospora; species Micromonospora sp. AMSO1212t. The sequence goes on along the minus strand of NZ_WBKS01000001.1, from coordinate 67,874 downwards.
ACCGCTTCGACATCACCCGTACCCCCGGGCCGCACACCACCTTCGGCCACGGCATCCACCACTGCGTGGGCGCCCAGCTGGCCCGCATCGAACTCCAGGTCGGGCTGGGCGAGCTGCTGCGTCGCTTCCCGAAGCTGGAGCTGGCGGTGCCCGAGGAAGAGCTGCCGTGGCGCAAGAACGTCGTGATCCACAGCCTCACCGGGATGCCGGTGCGCTGGTAGCGCCGACACCCCGCACGACGAAGTGGCCGCACACCCGAGGTGTGCGGCCACCGTCGTGTGCGGCGGGCAGTCAATCAGTGATCTTCTTGGTGAAGAACCACTCGTGTCCCTCCAGGTCCTCCACCTTGCACACCCGCATGCCCTGCGGAGTGTCCGTCGGGGGCATCTGGACGGTCGCGCCGGCCGCGGTGGCCAGGGCGTGCTGGGCGTCGACGTCGTCGACCTCCAGCGAGATCATCACGGTCACCTCGCCGAGCCGCCGTGGACTGCGGTAGCCCTCCCCGGGGCCGGCCAGGTAGATCAGGTCACCGGAGGGGGTGGTCATCTCGGCGTGGAAGACCGCGCCGTCCGGGCCGGCGTACCGCTGCTGTTCGGTGAAGCCGAACGACTTCGCCAGCCAGTCGAGTGCGGTGCCGACGTTCTCGTACTTCAGATATGGGATGGCAGCCATGCGGCGACAGTAGGGCGGCCGGGGGCGGCCGAGCCGCTCAACATTGCGCACCGCGATCGTTGCCCGTCCGTGTCCGGGCGGTGCTCAACCTTGAGCAGTTCCGGGCGACGCCGCGACCGTAGGTTCCGCTGACACAGGACAGTCAGCGGTTTGTACGGGAGGAACCACGATGACTGAGGGCCAATCCGGGTTGTCCCGGCGTTCCATTCTTCGCGGCGTGGCGGGGGTCGCCGCTGCCGCCGCCCTGCCCGGGTTGGCGGCGTGCAACAGCAGCGGCTCCACCCCGGCCGCCGCACCGTCGGCGAGTGCGGCGCCGAAGAAGGGCGGGCGCATGCGTGCCGCCTTCATCGGCGGCAGCAACGAGTCGGGCAACATCCTTCAGAACACCAACACCGCCATCGACTACGTGCGCACCCGGGTGCTGTTCGACTCGCTCGTCGAGATCGACACCGCGGGCAAGCCGAGCTACGTGCTGGCGGAGTCGATCGAGCCGAACGCCGACGGCACGCAGTGGACGGTCCGGTTGCGCAACGGCCCGCGGTTCACCAACGGCAAGCCGGTGACCGCGGACGACGTCCTGCACACGCTGCGGACCCACGTCAGCAACAAGTCGAGCGTCGCGCCGCTGCTGATGGACATCGACCTGGCGAACGCCAAGAAGCAGGACGACCGCACGGTCATCCTGCCCACCCGGCGGCCGCACGGCTTCCTCGACCTGATGCTGTCGCAGGGCATCTTCATCTTCTCCAAGGACACGACCGACCTCAACAAGGCGATCGGGTCCGGGCCGTTCACGCTGGCGCAGTACAAGGCCGGTCAGGGCGCGCTGCTCAAGCGCAACCCCGACTACTGGCGCTCGGACGTCGGCGGCCCCTACCTGGACGAGCTGGAGCTGCTCACCATCACCGACGCCGACGCGCGGATGAACGCCCTCAAGGCGGGGCAGATCGACTACGCCGGCAGCATCAGCCTGACCGCGGCCCGCGCCGAGCGCGACAACCAGGCCCTTCAGCTGATCATCCCGCCGAAGTGGGAGTGGGCGAACTTCGGCGCGGCGATGAAGCGCAACAAGGCGCCGTTCAAGGATCCGCGGGTGGCGCAGGCCCTGCGTCTCGCGGTCGACCGGGAGGTGATGGTCCGCAACGTCACGCTCGGGTTCGGCGAGGTCGGCAACGACCTGCTCGGCAAGCACCTGCCCTACTACCTCGACGACCTGCCGCAGCGGCAGTACGACCCGGAGCGCGCCAAGTCGCTGCTGGCCGAGGCCGGCATGAGTGACCTGAAGCTGACCCTGCGGACCAGCGACTACGAGTACGGCCTGCTGGAGGGGGCGGCCGCGTTCGCCGAGCACGCCCGCAAGGCGGGCATCACGATCAACCTCGACAAGGTGCCGGCGGCGGACTTCTTCGCCGACCCCAAGGTGTTCGTGGGCGCGCCGTTCCAGTCCGCCAACCGCAAGCCGCGGCCGCTGCCGCTGGACGTGATGTTCTTCTACGGCAGCGACGCGCTGCTGCCCTTCACCGGGGTGGCCAACCCGCAGGTCGACGGCCTCACCGCCCGGCTGCGCACCGCCGTCAACGACGAGCAGCGCCGCGCCGCGGTCGGCGACCTGCACCGCTACCTGTACGAGGAGGGCGGTGACCTGGTCTGGGCCCGGGCGCCCATCGTGTCGGCCGGCACGCCGAAGGTGCACAACGTGCAGTCGCTGGGCTACCCGAGCTTCCCCAGCTTCCGCGACGCCTTCCTGGCATGACCCTGGTGACCGGGAGGGCCACGTCCGGCCCGCTGTGGCGTGTCGTCGTGGTCATGACGGCACGTCGCCTGGTGGCCGGGTTGCTCGTCCTGTTCGCGGTCTCGGTGGTGGTCTTCGTCGCCACCGAGATCGCGCCCGGTGACGCGGCCAGCGCCAGTCTCGGCCCGGACGCCGGGCCGGCCGCGATCGAGGCACGCCGCGCGGAACTGGGACTCGACCGCCCGGCGCCGCTGCGCTACGTCGAGTGGCTCGGCGGCCTGTTCCGCGGCGATCTCGGCGTGTCGTACGCCAGCGGCGTCCCGGTGGCGGACATCGTCGCGGCGCGGGCCGGCAACTCGCTTCTGCTCGGCGGGCTCGCGGCCGTGCTGCTGCTGCCGCTCGCCGTCGTCCTGGGTGCCTGGGCGGGGCTGCGCGCCGGCCGGCTGGCGGACCGGGCGGTGTCCAAGAGCACCCTGACGCTGATGTCGGTACCGGAGTTCGTCACCGGCACGCTGCTCGCCGTGGTGTTCGCCGTCCAGCTGGGCTGGCTGCCCGCGGTGTCCTTCCTGCCGCCGGGGCAGAGCCCGCTGGACCGGCCGGAGATCCTCGTGCTGCCCGTGATCACCCTGCTGACGGTGTGTCTGGCCCACAACACCCGGGTGGTGCGGGCCGGCGTCGCGCAGAGCGCGGTGGGGGAGGCGGCCGAGTCGGCGCGGCTCAACGGCGTGGTCGAGCGGCGTGTGGTGTGGCGCTACATCCTGCCGGCCGCGCTGCCGCCGGTGGTGCCGCTGTTCGCGCGGTACGTCACGTTCCTGCTCGGCGGCGCGTTGATCGCCGAGACTCTCTTCGGCTATCCGGGCCTCGCCTCGGCCCTGGTGGTGGCGTCGGCGTCCCGGGACGTGCCGGTGGTGCAGGCGGTCGGCCTGCTGGCGGCCGCCGTCACGGTGCTGGTGAACCTCGCCGGGGACGTGGTCGGCACGCTGCTCGATCCGCTGCGGAGGGTACCCCGATGACCGACGTCGCCATTCGTCCCGCCACCGGTCTCGGGCCGGTCACCCGGCGCCGCCGTCCGGTCGCCGCCGCTGTGACATTCGTGCTGGTGGCCGCGCTGACCCTGTTCGGTCCGCTGCTGGCACCGCACGACCCGACCGAGAGCGTCGACATGCCGTTCGCGCCGGCCAGCGCGAAGGCGCCGCTGGGCACCGACTACCTGGGCGCCGACGTGCTGAGCCGGGTGCTCGCCGGCGGCCAGACGCTCGCCCTGGTGGCGGTGGCGGTCCTGGTGCTCACGTACCTGGCCGGCGCCACCGCCGGGATGCTCGCCGGATTCCGGGGCGGCTGGACCGGCACCGTCGTGATGCGCCTGGCCGACGTCCTGATGGGCCTGCCGGCGCTGGTGCTGCTGGCCGTCGTCGTGACGGGCCTGGGCCGCGGCGTGTTCGGCGCCGCGGTCGCCATCGTCATCGTGCTGCTGCCGGACGTCGTCCGGCTGACCCGGACGGCCACCGGGCAGGCGCTCGCCCACGACTACGTGGAGGTCGCCGTCGCCCGCGGCGAGTCGACCATGTCGATCCTCGGGCGCGAGGTGCTGCCCAACCTCACGCCGGTGCTGGCGGCCGACGCCGGAGTCCGGTTCGTCTCGGCCGTGTACGCGGTGGCGACGGCCAGCTTCCTCGGCCTGGGCGTGCAGCCGCCGTCCCCCGACTGGGGGCTGATGATCTTCGAGAACCGGGGCGGGCTGGGCCTGCAACCGCTCGCGGTGCTGGCGCCGGCCGTGATCCTGCTGACCCTGCTGCTGAGCGCGAACGTGTTGGCCGACCGGCTGGTCGGGTCGTCGCAGGGCGTCCGGGTGCCACGGTTCCGTCGCCGGCCGGCCATGTCGGCCGGCGCCCCGGCGGCCGACGAGGGCGCCGACACGGTGCCGGACGCGGTCGTGTCGGTCAGCGGCCTGACCGTCGAGACGGTCGCGGACGGCCGGGCCGTCGTCGACGGCGTCACCCTGGCCGTCGGGCGGGGACAGGTGCTGGCTCTGGTGGGGCAGTCGGGTAGCGGCAAGACCACGACCGCCCTCGCCCTGCTGGGTCACGCCCGTCCCGGCCTGGTCCGCTCCCGCGGCGCGGTGAACGTGCTCGGCACCGAGCTGACCGGCCTCCGGGAGCGGTCCCTGCGCCGGTTCCGGGCCGACCACACCGCGTACGTGGCGCAGGACCCCCGTACCGCCATGCCCGCCCACCTGCGGGTGCGCGACCAGATCGACGAGGTGCTGCGGGCACGCGGCGTGCCACGCGCGCAGCGCGCCGAGCGGGCCGCCGCCGCGCTGCGCCGGGCCAACCTGCCGGACGACCCGGCCTTCCGGAGCCGTTGGCCGCACCAGTTGTCCGGCGGTCAGTTGCAGCGGCTGTCGCTGGCCATCGCGCTGGCGCACGAACCCGCGCTGGTGGTGCTGGACGAGCCGACCAGCGCCCTCGACCCGGCCAACACCGCGCGGCTGCTGGCCGAGTTCACCGGCATCTGCCGGGCGTCCGGCACCGCGGCCGTGATCGTCTCCCACGACATCGCCGCGGTGGCCGCGGTCGCGGACACCGTCGTGGTGATGTACGGCGGCGCGATGGTCGAGTCCGGGCCGGCCGCGCGCATCCTGACCGCGCCGGTCCACCCGCACACCCGGGCGCTCGTCGCCGCCGCCGCGCCCGGACCGTCGGACCACGATCCCCGCGACGCCGAGCCGATCCTGCGGGTGCGCGGGTTGTCGGTCGACCTGCCGGGAACGGGTCCGGTGCTCACCGGCGCCGGCCTGGAGGTGGCGCCCGGCGGCTGCGTCTGTGTCGTCGGCGCCTCCGGCAGCGGCAAGACCACGCTTCTGCGGGCGGTGGCCGGGCTGGTGCCCGCACGCACCGGGAGCATCGAGCTCGCCGGGGACGACGTCGCGCCGTCCGTGGCCCGGCGCAGCGCCGAACAACGCCGCCGGCTTCAGCTCGTGCCGCAGAATCCGTACGACTCGCTGAACCCGCGGCACACGGTCGGGCAGATCGTGGCGCGTCCGATCCGTCAGTTCCGTCTCGCCGCCCCGCACGAGGCCGCGGCGCGCGCCGTGGACCTGCTCGAACAGGTCGGGCTCTCGGCCGAACACGCCGGCCGGCGGCCCGCCGAGCTGTCCGGCGGCGAACGTCAACGCGTCGCGCTGGCCCGCGCGCTGGCGGCCCGGCCGGACGTGCTGCTCTGCGACGAGGTGACGAGCGCGCTCGACCGCACGGTCGCGGCGACGGTACTCGACCTGCTCAACCGCCTCCGGCGGGACACCGGCGTCGCCGTGGTCGTGGTAACTCACGACGACCTGGTGGTACGCCGGATGGGTGGCGCCGTGCTGCGGGTCGCCGACGGCGTCGTGGCGGACGCCGAGAGCGTCGGAACCGTGCCCTGAGCACGGGCCCGCCGGTGCTCACATTTGAGCGGCCGGCGGCACCGGTGAAATGACAGCGTGTCGCAATCCGGTCTGTGACGGACGCGCCGACTCTCGGGAGCCCAACATGGAGACGACGACCACCACGCCCACCTTCCCGATGCGTCGAGAGGAACCACTCGATCTGCCCGCCGACCTGGTCGCCCTGCTCGACCAGCCGCTGAGGCAGGTGGAGCTGCGGATGGACGGCACCAGGGTCTGGCTGGTGACGCGGCACGAGGAGATCTGCGCGGTGCTGCGCGACAGCCGGTTCAGCGCCGACTTCACCCGCCAGGGTTTCCCGGCCCGGATGACCACCAAGCCGCCCGGCGCCGGGGTCCCGTTCACCATGGACCCGCCGGAGCACACGCGGCTGCGCCGGGCGCTGGCCGGCGAGTTCTCCCCGGGGCGGGCCGAGAGCAGCCGCGCGGCGGTGCAGCAGGTCGTCGACGTGACGCTCGACGAGATGATCGCCCAGGGGCAACCGGTCGACTTCGTCGCCGCGTTCGCGCGGCCGATGGCCATGCGGGTGCTGTGCGACCTGCTGGGCGCGCCGCACTCCGACGCGGAGTTCATCCTCCAGCGCACCCGGATCATGGACCAGCAGAGCATCGGCCGGGCGGCGCGGCAGGCGGCCCGGGACGAGCTGGTCGCGTACGTGCACCGGCTGGCCGAGGAGAAGGCGGAACTGCCGGCACCGGGCGAGGACGTCCTGAGCCGGCTCGTGCACGGCCAGGAGCGCTCCGGCGAACTCACCCGGGAGGAGGTCGTCGGGTTCGTCACCGTCATGATCCTGGTCGGCTTCGAGCAGACGGCCAATCAGCTCCCGCTCGGTCTGGTGGTGCTCGACCAGCACCCCGACCAGCGTCAGGCGCTGCTCGACGACCCCGCTCTGGTCCCCGGCTTCGTCGAGGAGCTCATGCGGCACCAGACCGTCGTCGAGTTCGGCGGCCGCCGGGTGGCGATGGAGGACGTGGAGGTCGGTGGCCAGATGGTCCGCGCGGGGGACGGGCTGCTGGTGGTGTTCGCCTCCGGCAACCGGGATCCGCGGGTGTTCCCCGACCCGGACCGGTTCGACATCGCCCGCGACGCCGGCGAGCAGCTCGGTTTCGGCCACGGCATCCATCTGTGCGTCGGGCAGTTCATCTCCCGGGTGGAACTCCAGGTGGCGTTCGCGACGCTGTTCCGTCGGCTGCCCGGGCTGCGTCCGGCGCAGACCCCGGACGAGATCCACTTCCGCGGTGACGAGCGGTTCATCCACGGCATCGAGGCGCTCCAGGTCGTCTGGTAGCGCGGTGACAAGACGAGAGCCGGGCCGGTGAAGACCGGCCCGGCTCTCGTCTGTCGCAGTGGTGGATCAGTCGCGGGCGTAGACCCCGAGGTGGACGTGCCACTGGAGGTTGCGCTCACGGTCGGGGTCGGGCAGGGCACGCAGGCCGTCGATCACCGGGACCACCGTGGTGCGCCACGTCTCGTCGTCCATGTCGGTGAGGTAGGACCAGAACTTCTTCTCGATGCTGTACGCGTACTGCGCCGGGCTCATCCCGCCCTCGTAGCCGCCGGCGTGGCCACGGTGCACCAGGCGCAGCCCCGCCTCCTCGGCGGCCGGGTCCAGCCAGTGCGGCTCGTCCTTGAGGTAGGTCAGCGGCACCAGCGGCGCGAACGGCTCGGCCATGTCGCCGAGATCGGTGGTCGGCACGCCGTGCACGGCGACCAGCCGCCCGCCCGGACGAAGCACCCGCACCGCCTCCGCCAGGCCGCCGGGCATGTCGTCGAGAAGGTGCAGGACGTGCACGTACACCAGATTGGACAGGGATCCGGTGGCGAACGGCAGCGCCTGCGCGTCACCCTGCACCACGCTGGGGCCCAGCCGTGCGTAGGCCCCCGTCAGCAGCTCGCCGTCGATGTCCACCCCGACGACCGGGTGCCCGAGCTCGCGGAGACCGAACGCGATCAGACCGGTGCCGGTGCCCACCTCGGCGACCGGGCCGGGAACGAGGTGCGGGGCCAGCTCGGCGCCGACCTCACGGCCGCGCTCCTCGCCGCCGTGGCCCCGGTCGTAGTTCGTGGCGGCCTCGCTGACCACCGGTTCGTGTTTCTGGTCTTCTGCCGGTGGTGCGGTGTCAGCCATGCGGTCCAGCATAGTGTGGGCAACCTCTCCGTGAGCTCAACGACTCAGCAATTCGAAAGCCAGGGACAGCCGTCCGCCGAAGCGCGCGCCGTTCGCCTCGGCCATCGCCGTCAGCGGGCCTCGTACGTCCGACATGGTCGGCCCCAGACCCTCCAGATAGGCCCGGTGGGCCTGCAACGAGGCGACCGCCAGGTCCATCGTGTCGGTGATGTCGACGGCGTGCGACGGCACCGGGGAGCCGGCGACGGCCACGTACCGGACCCCGCCCCACGGCTCCGGTCCCAGGTCCGGGAAGACCCACCGGTTGCCGGCGTCGCCGGCCGCGTCGAGGACGGCCTGCCCGGTGTGACGGTGGTCCGGGCTGTTGAGCTTGCCACTGGCCCAGCGGTCGTGGTGGTTGAACGTCACGATCAGCTCCGGGCGGTGGCGGCGGATCGCCGCGGTGATGTCCCGGCGCAACGGAACGCCGTACTCGACGGTGCCGTCCGGGTGGTCGAGGAACTCGACATCGGTCACGCCGACGACGGCGGCGCTGTCGCGTTGCTCCGCCTCGCGCACCGCGGCCGCCTCCGCGGGCGCCATCGCGTCGATGCCGGCCTCGCCCCGGGTCACCAGGAGATAGGCCACCGTCTTGCCGGCCGCCGTCCACGCGGCCACCGCGCCGGCGGCGCCGAACTCCAGGTCGTCGGGGTGGGCCACCACGGCCAGGGCGCGAGACCAGTCGGTGGGCAGGGCAAGCAGGTCCTCGGGCATGACTGGAGCTAACACCGTGGCACCGGCGGGTGTCGCTCAATAGTGAGCAGATCCGGACCTCGGTGGGGTGAGCAGATGGGACCTGGGAGAGGAGGTCCCGATGGCGGTGCCGCCGATCAGAATGCGTCCCCTGGGCAAGGCCCGGGCCGCGGTCATCTACCTGGGTATGGTTGTCGTCCCCGCCCTGCTCGCCTACTACTTCCTGCGCCGGGCGGACAACCCGGCCGGGTCCGGCACGGCCGACGCGAAGGTCGACTCCGGCACGCTCGCTCAGCTCCTCATGGCCATCGTGGTCGTGGTCGTCGCGTCCAAGATCGCCGGGCGGCTGGTGACACGGATCGGGCAGCCGGCGGTGATCGGCGAGATCGCCGCGGGCATCGTGCTCGGCCCGTCCGTGCTCGGCGCGCTCTGGCCGGACGCCACCGGGACGTTGTTGCCGGCCTCGGTGCTGCCGCAGATCGGCATCCTCGGCCAGCTCGGCGTGGTGCTTTTCGTCTTCCTGGCCGGCCTCGAGATCGACGCCGCCCGGCTGCGGGGTCAGGAGTCGCTCGCCGTGGTGGTCAGTCACGTCGGCATCGCCCTGCCGTTCATGCTCGGGGTGGGCCTGGCGCTGGTGGCCGCGGACCAGTTCCGGCCGGCGCAGGTCGGCATCGCCTCGTACGCGATCTTCGTCGGGGTGGCGATGAGCGTCACCGCGCTGCCGGTGCTGGCCCGCATCCTCCAGGACACCGGGCTGCACGGCACGCGGATCGGCACCCTCGCCCTCACCTGCGCCCTCGTCGACGACGTCACCGCGTGGTTCCTGCTCGCGATGGTGCTGGCGCTGGTCAGCGCCGGAACCACGGCCGGGGTCGCCATGACCGTGGCGCTCACGGCCGCCTTCACCGCGGTGCTGCTGTGCGGGGTACGTCCGCTGTTGCGCCGGGCCCGGCCGGTGCTGGACGCGCGCCCGGACCTGGCCGTGCTGGTCGCCCTGGTGGGGCTGTTCGCGTCCGCCTGGTTCACCGAGCTGATCGGCGTGCACGCCATCTTCGGCGCGTTCCTGTTCGGGCTGATCTGCCCGGCCGAGAGCCGGTGGTCGAACCGGGTGCGCAAGGCCGTCGTGGGGCTGACCATGTCGCTGTTGCTGCCGCTGTTCTTCGTCTCCAGCGGCCTGCGCACCGAGATCGGGTCGCTCGGGCTGGACGCGTCGCTCTGGGCGTGGACCGGGGTGGTCCTGCTCGTCGCGGTGGTCGGAAAGTTCGTCGGCACGGCGGTGGCGGCGCGGGCCGTCGGCACCGACTGGCGCACCGGCCTCCAGATCGGCACCCTGATGAACTGCCGGGGCCTGACCGAGCTCATCGTGCTCAACATCGGGCTCGACATCGGCGTGCTGACCCCGGAGCTGTTCACCATGCTGGTGCTGATGGCGCTGGTGTCGACGGCGATGGCGGCGCCGCTGCTGGCGTTGCTGCGCCGGCCCGGACAGGAGGCGCCGGAGCCGGAGCCCGTCGCGGCGGGCTCCGGCTGACCGGCGGAACCCGGTACGGCGGCCGTGTGCCGCCGTACCGGGTCAGGGGGCGGTGACCGGCAGCGGCGCGGTCGGGAACCGGCGGCGCAGCTCGCGCTTGAGCACCTTGCCGAGCGTGCCGCGCGGCAGCGTCTCCAGCCGGTGGAACACGACCGGCACCTCGTCCGGCGGCAGCAGGCCGGCCGCGAACGCGGTCAGGTCCGCGTCGGTGGCCGGCGACCGCAGCACCACTGCGGCCGCGGGCACCTGGTGGCCGGTGACCGGGTCGGTGGTGCCGAACACCGCCGCCTCGCTCACCGCGGGGTGCCGCAGCAGCGCCGCCTCACCCGGCAGGGTGGAGATCAGCCGGGTCGCGGCCGGGATGGCGTCGGCCACCCGGTCGAAGACGTACAGCAGCCCGTCCTCACCGACGTGCCCGAGATCGCCCATCCGGACCCAGCCGTCGACGTACGTCCGGGCGTTCGCCTCCGGGCTGCGGTAGTACCGCCGCTGTGGCGCCGGCGTGTGCAGCCAGATCTCGCCCACCTGCCCCGGCGGCAGCTCCTTGCCCTCGGCGTCCCGGATGGACACCCGGGCGCCGAAGCGCGGTGTGCCGACCGAGGCCGCCTCCGGTCGCTGGAAGTAGTCCCGGTCCGGATGGGTCGCCCACGGCGGCGTGGTGATCCGCGTGAAGGCCGGCACCGACTCCAGCGACACGTACGCCCGGTTCATCGTCGCGTTCGGGAACATCTCGGCCAGGCGCGCGGTGACCGGGACGGGCAGCGCCGACGACGACGTGGTGAACTCGACTACCGACGACAGGTCGTGCCGTGCGTCGATCGCCGCGTCCGCGAGCCGGCCGGCGATCGCGGGCGGCACGTACAGGGCCTGCACGCGCAGCCGCTCGATCAGTCCGCCGAGGAAGTCGGGATCGTGCCGGGTCACCGCCAGGGCGACGGGTGGATGCGCCACCATCGGGGTCATCACCACGATCATCCCGGGGCTCGACCCGATCGGATTGCCGTACAGCGCCATCTCGGCGACGCCCTCGATCTCCACGACGTCTTCCTCGAGATCGAGCCCCCAGGTCAGCATCCGGGTGGTCACGGCGATCGCCTTCGCGTCACCCGTGGTGCCCGAGGTGAAGATGATCTCGGCGAGATCGTCCGGGTCGCCGGTGACGCGCACCGGCTCGCCGGCTGCGGGCTCCGGATCGTCGGCACCGACCGTCGCCACCCAGGCGCCCGCCGGACGCCGTACCTGCTCGGGCGCTGTGACACCGGAGGTGCACAGCACGCCGCTGACCTCACACAGCGCCAGCCGGCGTTCGATCTCGGCGGGCACGAGCGCCTCGGACAGGTGCACGGTGGCCGCCGCGACCTTCTTGGCGGCCAGGTACGCCACCGCGTACTCGATCCAGTCGGGGGCCGCGGCGAGCAACGCCACCCGGTCGCCGGGGCGCACGCCCCGGTCCAGCAGCGTACGGGCGACCGCTTCGGCACGCCGGTCCCACTCCGCGTAGCGCAGGTACTGCTCGCCGTCGACGATCAGCGCGACGGCGTCGGGATGCCGGTCGAGCTGTCGGTTCATCAGTTCCGGCAAGGTCACGACTCGGTCGTCGGCGGTGTCCATGGGCTGATCCCTCCGGCGGGGTAGACGGGGCGTGGGGTGGCGCGGTCGAGGACGTGGTCCATGTCCCTCCATTGTCGGCACCGGCGCTGCTCAAGTTTGAGCGCCGGGCACCCGGCGCCCGCCGATACCGTGCGACGACGGCCGCCGTGGGCCGTCGCAGCGGAAGAAGGAGGATCCGGCGTGGTGCAGCTACCCGACAACGTCCATCCCGTCTTCGCCCGCCAGGTGGACTGCCTGGCCCGGGGCGACGTCGAAGGTGTCATGGACACGTACCACCCGGAGGCCGTGGTCGTCCGGTTCCAGGGCGTCCTGCGTGGGCACGACGAGATCCGTGCCACCTTCGGCGGCTACATGGGGCTCGGCGCCGACACCGTCAAGCTCCTGGAGTACGCCGAGTCGGAGGACACCATCATGGTGCGATCCGAGATGACCGTCATGGGGGAGGCGGAGGTCGGGTTCGGCACCTACGTGCTGCGCGACGGCCGCATCTGGCGGCAGACCGCCGGCATCGAGGGCGGGATGCGCGACTGGTTCGCCGAGGCGGAGCGGCGCAAGGCCGCGGCCGAGGCGCAGAACACGGACGCCGTCACCTCGTAGCCTCCGACGTCCCCACCGGCAGCGCCCGCCGTTCGCGGGCGCTGCCGCCGTTTCCGCACCCCACCCGGTCAGCGGGCCGCGGACGTCACAGGGGGTTCCGCCGTGGTGGCGGCAGCCGGCTGGGCGGCCGCGGCGCGGCGAGCCCGGAAGCCCCGGTAGAGGCTGCGCAGCCAGAGGAACAGGCCGCCGCCGTCGATGATCGCGGCCAGGACGAACAGGACGATGAAGTCGATGGACGAGAAGCCGCTGGGCCGCCCGGTGAGGAACCGGCCGATCTCCACGCCGTACCCGTACAGGATCGGCAGCGTGACGAACAGCAGCGCGGCGATGGTGATGACGTTGCCCAGCAGGAAGAAACCGGAGTACGCCCGCACCGCGCGCATCTCCCGCCGGGGGATGCCCGACTGGTCGACGCGGGAGCCGATGCGCAGCACCCGGGCCCGCAGGTTACGCAGGAAGTTCTCGGTGTCCGCCTTCAGGTCCCGGCAGCCCGTCGCGGTCGAGAAGACGTAGTAGAAGTCGGTGCGCAGGAAGAAGAAGCACTGCCACAACAGCCGGCTCAGGTAGGTCCAGAGGAAGGCGGCGGTCAGCTGGGCGGCGAACGGCGACAGCTCGAGGGCGCCGTGCCGGGCCGCGTACAGGACAGCGATGATGCCGGAGGCGAAGACGGCGTCGACGATCGGGCCGGACAGGAAGGCGATGTGCCGCTCGCGCCGGGACGCCAGCCACATCCCGCTCATGTCGGTCTCGATGACCATGATGTACAGCCGGTGCCCGATCCCGATGCGAGCCGGGATCCCGGCGGCGCGGGCGGCGATGACGTGCGCGAACTCGTGCACCATGATGCCCGCGAGCATCACGATCACGGTGAGCGTCATGGAGACGGCGAAGTTGTCCCGGAACACCAGGACGGTGGCCGACGGGAGCACGCCCGGGTCGAGGGCCACGAGCACCAGCGCGCCGAGAACGACGACGGCGGCGGCGACGAGCACCGGCATGCTGACCAGGCGCCGGCACGTCTCGTACGACAACCACTCCAGGTGGCTGCTCCAGCGGACGTTCGACGCGGGCGCGGCGTCCGAGCCCGCGACGGATGCGGTCGCCGAGCCGGGCGCGACGAATCCCTCCTCCGTCAGCACGTCGAGGAAGTCGTCGATGTCGGGTGTCTCGTGGTACTTGTCGCGGTAGCGCCGGACGGTCTCACCGACCGTGGCGCCGTCGGCAAGGTTCTGGAGGATGTCCAGGCCCTCGGCCGGAATGCTCAGGAAGACCTGTCGGTCGAGGTCGCCGATGACGACCATGTCCCCGTCCGGGCGCTGGGCGAAGGGTCGTACGGTGACGAGGGAATCAGCGGGGTAGGCAGTCATCGCGTGCAGCCGTCCTTTCTGGATGGGACACAGCGACAGGGGTCCACCCCGGTCGGTCGACCGGCACGGACCCCTGCCGTTACCTGAGCTGCTGGTGTCAGTTCACGCTGGCGCAGGCGGCGGCAGCGCTGGTCTTGACGGTCTCCAGCTTGCGAACGACGAGCTTCTTCATGGGAATCACCTCCCGTCGGGGATCGCTGCGGTCACCCTGGCAGTTTCGGGAGGCGAGCAACGCTCAATCTTGTCTATTTTCCGGTTCTGCTGCCGGGGGCGGACGCGGGCAGCAGGACGGGCACCCCGCCCCGGACGGGGAACACCCGGCCACACGAGACGCAGGTGAGCTGCTGTCGGTCGGCGTCGTGCCGCAACATCGCGTCCGGTTCGTCCGGGCAACGGATGATATCCAGCAGCAACGGGTCCAGGGACATGTGGCCTCACTCTCGATCAGGCGTCGGTGCGGTGTCGCGTTCACCCACGCTGGGCAGCGATTCGCTCCGTGTCTGCCCAGAATTGCGCACTTCGCGCCGGCTGTGAACCTATTCGGCGAGCGCCGTGCCCGCGTCGCGCAGCCACACCCGTACCGGACGGCCGGTCAGCACGGTGACCGCCGCGGCGTAGCCCGGCCCGACGTCGAGGTCGGCCATGGCGGCGGTGAGCCGCGACCCCCGGTAGGACAGCAGGCCGGCCGGCGCATCGGCCGGCCGCACCACCACCTCGGACAGCGGGACGCGCAGGCCGTCGCCGGTGGCCTTCACCGCGGACTCCTTGCGGCACCAGTAGACGAAGAAGTCCCGGGGCCGGCGTACCGGTTCACCCGGCGCGAGCACCCGGCCGGCGAGCGTGGAGGTGTCGGCGTCGGTGATCCGCTCGACGTCCACGCCGACCGGGCCGGCACGGGTCACCGCGAGCAGCACCCGATCCGCCGAGTGCGACACCGAGACCTCGAGGCCGGTGCCGGGCAGCCGGGGTTTGCCGTGCGCCCGCCCGCAACCGGGACAGCGGCGGTCCACGGCGATCGTGGCGGGCGGCGTCCCGGTCAGGCCGGCCGCCACCAGCCGGATCATCGCCGCGGCCATCGTGAACCGGGCCTGGTCGGCGGGGCGGCGCAGGGCGGCGCGGCGGCCACGCTCGTCCGGGTCGAGCAGGTCACTGTGGAACGGCCGTTCGGCGGCGACGTCCGCGACCCACACCGTGCAGGCATCCGTGTCGTCCGGACCGGCGATCATCGGCGTCCGTTCCAGCCGCGCCGATCGCATGGCCGCAGCTTATCGGCAGATGTCGTGGTGACGCGCTTCACGGGCTGTCGGCAGGTCCGGTCGTGCTCGCGCCGGGCGCCTCGTGCGTCCGCGGGCTCGGCGTGGACGCGGCCCTGCCGGGCGCGGTCCTGGTCCGGGCGGTCAGGGATCCCAGCAGGCGCAGGTTGTCGTGCGACGGGCTGCCGGGATCGGTGGTGTAGACGAACAGCGTCTGGTCCGGGTCGCCGGGCAGGGCGAGGGCCTCGTAGCGAAGCGTGATCGGCCCGACCGCCGGGTGGTTCATCCGCTTGGTGCCGTGCGTGCGTTCGTGCACATGGCGGCCGTTCCACCAGGTACGGAACTCCGGGCTCTTGATGCTCAACTCGCCCACGAGTTCGCCGAGCCGCGGATCGTCGGGATGACGGCCGGCGTAGAGGCGCAGCGTGCCGACCACGTCGGCGGCCACCGTCGGCCAGTCCGGGAAGGCGTCGCGGGCGCCCGGGTCGAGAAAGACCCACCGGATGTAGTTGCGGTGCCGAGGCGGGAGCAGCGTCCAGTCGGTGAGGAGCGCACGGGCGAGGGCGTTGGAGGCGAGCACGTCCGTACGGCGCCCGAGGATGAGCGCGGGGTGTTCGGTCATCGAGGCGATCAGCTGGTGCATCGCCGGGCGTACCCGTTGGGCCGGCATCTGCTGGCTGCCGCGCCTGGCCGGCCGCGCGAGGTCGGCGAGGTGGGCGCGGGCGGCGGCGTCGAGCCGGAAGACCCGCGCCAGTGCGTCGACGACCGCCGCCGAGGGGCTGGTGTGCCGGCCCTGTTCGAGCCGGGTGTAGTAGTCGACGCTCACGCCGGCGAGCAGGGCCACCTCCTCGCGGCGCAGTCCGCGGACGCGGCGTCCCTGCGTCGCGGCGGCGATGCCGGCCGCTTCCGGAGTCAGGTCGGCCCGGCACCGACGAAGGAACCGGCCGAGGTCCGAGTGTCCCGCCATGACTCAATGATCGGCCGCGGGCGACGCCCGCGACACCGCCTGGGTGGGTACGTCGTTCCCCGGCAGCGCTGGGCCTGCCTCACCGTGTTCTCGGCCCTCCCTCGTCCGCAGCATGGGACGTGTTCCCCAGCCGGGGACGCGACGACACCGAGACGTAGGAGCTCTCATGTCCTTCCCGACCGACGGTCCGGCCACCTGGTTCGTCACCGGCACCTCCCGCGGCATCGGCCTCGAACTGGTCAGGCAGGTGCTGGAGCGGGGTGACAACGTCGCGGCGACGACCCGGTCGGCCACGCGCCTCGACGCGGCCCTCGGACCGGTCGACCGCGCGCGACTGCTCCCGCTCGAACTCGACCTGACCGACGAGGCGGCGGTGGCAGCGGCCGTCCGCGCCACCACCGGCCGCTTCGGAGGGATCGACGTCGTGGTCAACAACGCCGGCTACGGCTTCCTCGGCGCGGTCGAGGAAGCCGGCGACGCCGAGGTCCGGACGATGTTCGAGGTGCAGATCTTCGGCGTCTGGAACGTGCTTCGCGCGGCCCTGCCCGGCATGCGCGCCGCCCGCAGCGGTCACATCATCAACGTCTCCTCGATCCTGGGCCTGACCGCCTTCCCCGGCTGGGGCCTCTACTGCGCGGCGAAGTACGCCCTGGAGGGCCTGTCGGACTCGCTCGCGGCCGAGGTCGCAGACCTCGGCATCAAGGTCAACGTGGTGGAACCCGGGTACACGCGTACCGACTTCCTGCGTCCGTCGTCGCTCGGCCTCCCGGCGCGCACAACCGACGGCTACGAGGCGATCCGCGAGATGACCGAGGCACACCTGGCCATGCCCGGCACCCAGCTCGGCGACCCGGTCAAGGCCGCGGCGGCCGTCATCGAGGTGGCCGTACGCGGCGATGCCCCGCTGCACCAGGTGCTCGGATCCGACTCCTACGACCTGGCCAAGGCCCGCGTGGCGGCGCTGCTCGGCGACATCGAGGCCGGTCGCGAGCTGGCCCTCACCACGGACGTCGACGAAGCCTGACCGCGCCGTGCCCGCGTCGGCCCGTCTCGAAGGTGGAGGCGGGCCGGCGGGCATCCCGGACACTGTCGGAGCCCGTGGCTATCCTTTCGCGGTGCCGTACGCCGATCTCAGCTTCGCGCAGTGGAACGATCTCTCCGACGGCGCTGCCGGCCGGATCGCCGAGGACATCGCCGAGCGGCACGAGCTGACAGCGCTCGCCGTGCGGAACACGGCGTACGCGGGGCGGTCGCACCGGACGGCGCTGTTCGACCGCGGCGGGATGCGGTTCGCGCTCGTGCCCGGCGGCCGGCCGACGCTCGACTACGACGCGGGCCGGTTCCGGCCCGATCCGCGCCAGGCCGCCGACTACGCCGACAGCGCCGCCGAGTTCGGGCTTCCGTCGCTGACCGAGTACGTCGACGCGATGACGTCGCCCGTCCGCGGCGTCGACATGCCGGCGATGCTGGTCGCGGTGGACGCGTTCGACCCGTGCGAGATTCCGCTGGCGCCGGACGACCCCCGGGTGCGGGAACTGGTCGCGTCGGCCGGAGGGCGGGTCGGCGGGGTGCGCACCGTCGGATCGGGCGGTGACGGACTGACCGTCGAGTTCGACCGGACCGGGCAGGTGGTGCGCGCGCGGGCGATCCGCGACGTCTCGTACGAGGAGGCGATGGCCGGGCTCGCGAGCCTCGGCCTGCGCACGGCCACCCCGGACGAGTGGGAGTGGGCGTGTGGCGCCGGTGCGACGACGCTGTTCCGCTGGGGTGACGACTGCCCCGGCGACGGCTATCCGTACGACCACGAGACCGGCCCGCACCGGCAGGAGAACCTGTGGGGCCTGGCGATCGGGCAGGACCCCTACCGGCACGAGGCGACGACCGAGCGCACCGTCGTGTGCGGTGGCGACGGCGGTGGTGCCACCTGTGGCGGCAGTGGCTTCTTCCTGGGCTGGCTCACCCTCGCGACCGCGTACCGCGACGAGGAGTTCGGCCAGTGGCTCGCCTCCGAGGACGGGTACGCCGACGAGATCCTGACCCGGCCCGTCATCGAGCTGACCTGACGCCCGGATGACGACTGGGCCCGCGAACCCCTCGTCACGGCCGGTGGGGACCGGCCGTCCGCTGCTGTTCCTGGACGTCGACGGGACACTCCTGCCCTTCGGCGGTTCCGCCGGGCCGTCGGAGGACGGCACCAACCCGCTGCTGGCCGGTCTCGACGCCGGACACGGCCGCCGGCTGGCCGCGTTGCCGTGTGATCTCGTGTGGGCCACGACCTGGATGCACGACGCCAACGAGGTGCTCGCCCCGCGGCTCGGCCTGCCCCCGCTGCCGGTCGTCGACTGGCCGGACGACGAGGACGACGACGGTGGCCGGCTGCACTGGAAGACGCGCCGGCTCGTCGAGTGGGCCGCCGGACGCCGGTTCGTCTGGTTGGACGACGAGATCGCCGACGCCGACCGGAGGTGGGTGACGGGGAACCACAGCGGTTCAGCGCTCCTGCACCGCGTCGACGCACGCCGCGGCCTCACCGACGCGGACCACCGGCTCGTCGCCCGATGGCTGAGCGGGTAGACCTCGGGAAGCGCGGCGGCTGTCCACAGCACGGCCTGTCATGCTCGAACCGATGACCACCGAGCGTCCACACCGTTCCCGCCGCCCGCGCCGCCGCATCCCGCGCGTCCTGCTGATCGCCGGCGTCCTCGCGGTGCTCGTCGCCGCCGCGGTGGTCGTGGTGCCGCTGTTGCGGCCGCCCGGCCCGCGACCGGACTTCCAGCTTCCGGTGGCCTGCGGCGAGACGTGGCGGCTGTCCACCTATCCGGGGCACGACGACTACGACGTCGACCTCTTCCCGACCTCGGGGGAGGAGTGGGGGCGGCCGGTGCTCGCCTCCGCCGCCGGCACCGTCACGGTGGCGGGGATCAACGGCTCGCTCGGCGGTCGTACGCCGCAGGATCCCGACGGGCCGCGTGGGCGCGGCGGCGGCTACTGGGTCAAGATCGACCACGGCGGCAAGTGGGAGACGCAGTATCTGCACCTGCTCGAACCGCCGTCGGTGCGGGCCGGTCAGCGGGTGGCCCGGGGGGACCAGCTCGGTCGGGTCGGCAGCACCGGGAACTCCGGCGCCCCGCACCTGCACTACGAGCAGCGCCGGGGCTGGGAGAAGGTGGAGACCCACTTCGACGGCGTGCCCTCCGGGATCACGTCCGACGACCGCGAGTACTCGGTCCGGCTGACCAGCGCGAACTGCGAGCCGACGCGCCCGTGACCGGGCCGTCAGCGTCCGTCGGTGGCCGATCCGGTGCGGCGGGACTTCCCGATCAGGCCGAGGTGGGTGTGCTCGAACCCCTCGCCCGTCTTGAGGCCGTAGCCCAGGGCGCGGTCGACGGCGATGTGGAACGCCCACGCGACGGCCAGGACGCCGAGCCAGTCGATCCGGTCGCCGGACGCGGCCGCCGCCACGGCCACGACGCCGAGCGCCGCCGGCAGCGTGTACGAGTGCGCCAGGTTGTAGCAGACGGCGCCGACGCGCGGCCCGCGCAGATAGCCGAGCATGGACAGGTCGAAGACGAGGAAGAGGGCGAGCAGCGACCACCACGGGTATCCGGCCGCGACGGTCACGACGACGGCGAGGGCCGCGACGGCGACGGCCTCGGCGCGCTGCGCCACGACCGGGTTCAGCTGCGGCATCTCCCACCTCGATGTCTGTGTCCGGGACCGGCTCGCACCCCGGTGGCCGCGGTGGTCGGAGGCAGCCGGCCGGTGTCGTCAGCCTGCCCGGACAGCGTACGCAGGCGACGACCGCCCGGTGCGTCGACGTCGCGGACGTACCACGGCGGCGGCCCGGCCGGTTACCATCCTCGGTCATGGCGAGATACGTCGCTCTGCTGCGCGCGGTGAACATCGGTGGCGCCAGTTCCATGGCGATGGCCGAGCTGAAGGAGGTCTTCGTCTCCTGCGGCTTCGATCGGGTGGCGACCTACATCCAGAGCGGCAACGTCGTGTTCGGCTGCCCGGAGACCGACGAGGCCGCGATCCTGGCCGAGATCGGCCGGGCCGTCACGCAGCGGTGGGGCCGGGACGTGCCGGTGCTGTTGCGCAGCCTGCCCGAACTCGACGCGATGATCGCCGCCAATCCCTATCTCGCCGTGCAGACCGATCAGACGAAGTTGCTCGTCACCATGCTCAGCAGCGATCCGGGCGCGGACAAGCAGGCGGCGCTCGCCTCCCCGCCCGGCGAGACAGGGACGCTGACGCTGCTGGGCCGGGACGTGTTCGTGCACGTACCGGACGGGTACGGGCGGAGCAAGCTCGGCAACGCCTTCGTGGAGAAGAAGACCGGTGTGGTCGGGACGACCCGCAACTGGCGTTCGGTGCTCAAGCTGCGTGAGATGGCGGCGGCGGCCTGACCCGGCTCCGGACACGATGAGGTCGTCGTCGAGGTGACTGTGCAGTTCCGGGTGCTGGGTCCGCCGGAGGTCGTCCGGAACGGGCGGGTGGTGCCCCTCGGCGGGCCGAAGCAGCAGGCACTTCTCGCCCTGTTCCTGCTGCGGCCGAACCGGTTCGTCGCCGCCGACTGGCTGGTCGACGCGCTCTGGGACGCACGACCGCCGGCCAGCGCCCAGACCACGCTGCGCACGTACGTCGCCGGGCTACGGCGGGCCGTGGAGCCGGAACGGTCCCACCGCGAGCCGGCGCGCATCCTGCGCAGCCACCCCCGAGGGTACGAGCTGCGGGTCGACTCCGACGCGGTGGACGCGATCCGGTTCGGCGCCCTGGTGGACCGGGCGGCGGACGCGCTCGCGGCCGGGCAGCCGGCGGCCGCCGAGCGGACGTACACCGAGGCGCTGGCACTGTGGCGCGGTGAGCCGCTGGCGGGCGTGGCCGACCTGGCGGCGGTGCGTCCGGAGGCGGCCCGGTTGGCCGAGCTGCGGTTGAGCGCCGAGGAGGGACGGTTGACCGCCGCCGTCGCGGCGGGCCGGCCCGCGACGCTGCTGCCGGAGCTGCGCCGGTTCGTGTCGGCGAATCCGCTGCGCGAGGGCGCCCGGTCGCAGTTGATGCTGGCGCTGTACCGCTCGGGGCGGCAGACCGAGGCGCTCGCGGTCTTCGACGAGGGCCGCCGGATCCTGGCCGGCGAGTACGGGCTCGACCCCGGTGAGCAGATCCGCACGGTGCACCGGCTGATCCTGGACCAGGCCGTACCGCCGGACCACAGCAGTCCCGCGGACGCCGGCCACCCGGTGGAGGCCGGACGTGCGACCTGGCCGGAGCGCGACGGCGGCCCGCTCGTGGGCCGGGACGCGGAGCTGGAGCGGCTGCGCGAGGCGCTGGACGCGGCCACCGGGCACGGCGGGCGGGTTCTGACCCTGGTGGGGGAGGCCGGCATCGGCAAGACGAGCCTCGCCGCGGCGCTCAGCGCACGCGCCACCGCGACCGGCGTCCCGGTGGTCTGGGGTCGCTGTCCGGACGTCGGGCAGGCGCCGCCGTTCTGGCTGTGGAGCCAGGTGGTACGCGCGCTGGTGGCGATGCCGCAGGCCCACGCCACCGGCTCGGCGAGCCGGCTGGAGGGATTCGCCGCGGGCGCGCCGAGCGGCCCGGCGGACGGTCGCGGCCTGGACCCCACGGCGCGGTTCCAGGTGTACGAGGCGGTGGCCGAACTGGTGCACGCGGCGGCCCGGGAACGCGGGCTGCTCGTGGTCCTGGACGACCTGCACGCCGCCGACCCGGACTCCCTGCTGTTGCTGCGGTTCCTGGCCGCCGCCCTGCCCGCGTCCCGGGCGCTCGTGGTCGCCACCCTACGGCCGTACGACGACGATCCGGCCCTGGTGGCGACCGTCGCCGAGCTGGTGCGCGGGCGCGGCTTCGGTCAGGTCCGGCTCGCCGGGCTGGACGCCGCAGCGGTCGCCGACCTGGTCCGGGACCGCACCGGCGAGGCGCCACCGGAGCCGGTCGTGACCCGGCTGGTCACCCGGACCGGCGGGAACCCGTTCTTCCTCACCGAGCTGCTGCGGTCCCGGACCGACCCGGGCACCGACCCGGAGCTGCCACCGAACATCCGGGACACCGTGCGGCTGCGGCTGGCCGGACTGCCCGGCCCCACCCGGCGATGCCTCGACCTGCTCAGCGTGGCCGGACACGACCTGGACCTGGCGGTGCTGGCGGCGGCGCTGGACAGCACCGCCGAGGCGGTCGCCGAGGAACTCGCCCCGGCGTACCCGGCCGCTCTGGTGGTCGAGACCGGGCCGGGCGCGCTCGCGTTCCGCCATCCGCTGATCGCCGAGGTCACCTACGCCGAGCTGGTGCCGCCGCGCCGGGCCGCGCTGCACGCCCGGCTGGCCGCCGCGTACGAGCAGTCGGCCGGCACCGCGCCCGCGGAGCTGGCCCACCACTACGGTGAGGCGGTCGGGCTGGGCCACGGCGAGGATCACCTGCGGTGGTCGCTGCGCGCCGCCGACGACGCCACCCGCCGGGTCGCCTACGAGGACGCCCTCGGTCACCTGGAACGCGCCGCGCTCCGGCTGGCTCCGTCCGCGCGGGCCACGCCCGACGCGGCGGTCACCGAGCTGACCGTCCAGTTGCACCGCGCGGCGCTGCTCCAGATGACAGTGGGCATCGGCAGCGACGCGGTCGACCGGGTCTGCGCCCGGGCCCGCGAGCTGCTGACGCTGGTGGGGCCGGAGACCGACATCCGCCACGCGCTCTGGGTGCTCGGCGAACTGGCCGCCAACCGGGCCGAGTTCGCGATCTGCGCCGACCTCGCCGGGCGGCTCGTACGGGCGCCCGACGACGGCAGCGGGCTGATCGCCGTCGCCGGTGAGTACCTGCTCGGCGCGATCGGCTACTTCACCGGTCGTCAGGCCGAGGGCGAGCGGCGGCTCACCGCGGGGATCGATCGGCTGCGTGCCGTCGACCGGGCGCTGCTGCGCCGCGAGGTCGGGCGACGTCCGGTGCTGGCCTGCCACAACTTCCGGGCGCTCGTGCGCTCGATGCGCGGCGACCCGGCCGGCGCGTGGGCCGACATCGCCGCCGCCGAAGCCCTCGCCGAGGAACTCGACGACCCGTACGGCCGGGCCAACGCGGCGCTCTACGCCGCCTGGCTGGCGATGCAGGAACACGACGTCGCCGCGGCCGACGCGGCGGGGCGACGGTGCCGCGACATCGGCCGGGCCACCGGCCTGCCGCACATGACGGCGACCGGCGCGTACTTCCTGGAGTGGGCCGCCGCACGCGGCGGCGACCACGGACGGCTCGACGCGATGCGCGCCGCCGCCGAGGAGTTCTACCGGCCCGGGCTGCGGTCCACCCGGACCATCACACTCTGCGCGATGGCCGAGGCGTACCTGACCGGCGGCCGTCCGGACACCGCGGCGACGCTGGCCGAGGAGGCGCTGGCACTGGCGGACCGCGTGGGCGAGCACGTCTTCGTGGCGGAGCTGCACCGGATCCGCGGCGCGGCCCGGCGCGACCGCGCGGAGTGGAACCTCGGCGCGCGGATCGCCGCCGACCAGGGCGCCGGGCTGCTGCTGCCCCGGTTCGCCGCCTTCTGACCGGTGTGGAGGCCCGCCTCCACGCCGTCTCCACACCCCTTCCACGCCCGGCTGGTGCCCTGGTGGTGTCGGACGGCCGGAGCCGTCCGGGACCACGTTCCGAAGGGGCACCACGATGGGATCAGTTCAGCCGCCGGCTCACCAGGAGGTCCAGGAGGTCGAGGTCGCCGTCATCGGCTGCGGGCCGGTCGGCGCGCTCACGGCCAACCTGCTCGGCGCCCGCGGCGTCACCACGCTCGTCGTCGAACGCAGCGCGGCCCCGCACGGTCAGCCGCGGGCCTTCTCCTGCGACGACGAGGCGCTGCGCATCTACCAGCAGGCCGGCCTGCTCGACGAGGTACGCGACGAGATGATCGCGCCGCCGCTGGTCGAGTACGTCAACCGCGCGGGACGGGTCTTCGCCCGGATGAAGCTGTCCGAGACGGACTTCGGGTACGGGCACGCGCCGCTGCGCTTCTTCGACCAGCCGCGACTGGAACACACGCTGCGCGCCGGGCTGGACCGGTTCCCGCACGTCCAGCTCGCGCTCGGCACCGAACTGGTCGGCCTCACCCAGGACGAGGACGGCGTGACCGTGCTGCTGTCCGACGTGGCCACCGGGCAGCGACGGGCGGTCCGCGCCCGGTACGTGCTCGGCTGCGACGGCGCCCGCAGCGCGACCCGCGCCGCCGTCCGGATCCCGCTGTCCGGGGCGAGCTACGCCGAGCCGTGGCTGGCGGTCTCCGGCGACGTGCCGCCCGACGCGGTACGGGTGCCCGACACCACGTTCGTCTGCGACTGGCGACGCCCGGCGTTCGTCTCTCCCGGCGCGGCCGGCAGTTACCGGATGGAGTTCATGCTGCGCCCGGGTGAGACCGAGGACGAGGTGCAGCGGCCGGAGACCATCGCCGCACTCGTCTCGCCGTACGTCGACCCGGACCGGTTCGCCGTCACCCGGGCGGTGGTCTACACCTTCCACCACCTCGTCGCGCAGCGGTGGCGGGAGGGACGGGTGTTCCTGCTCGGTGACGCGGCCCACCAGATGCCCCCGTTCATGGGCCAGGGCCTGTGCAGCGGGCTGCGCGACGCGGCGAACCTGTCGTGGAAGCTGGCGCTGGTGCTGTCCGGCGCCGCCGACGACACCGTGCTGGACACGTACGAGACCGAGCGGCGCCCGCACACGGTGGAGATGGCGCGGACGAGCGTCCGGCTGGGACACGTCTTCCTCGCCCGCAACCGGATCACCGCCGCGCTGCGCGACACCGCGCTCCGGGCGGTCCAGACCGTTCCCCGGGTACGGCGGTTCGTGGAGCGCTTCGAGTTCAAGCCGGAGCCGGCGTACCGGCGGGGCCTGATGGCCGGCGGGCGGCGCGACGGCGTGGTCGGGACGATGTTTCCCCAGCCGCGGGTCCTCGTCCCGGGTGCGCCCGGCGAGCGGCTGCTCGACGAGGCGCTCGGCGGCGGCTTCGTCGTGCTGGGTCGCGCCGGCGTGGACAGCCCGCCCGGACCGCTGTGGCAGGGGCTGCCGGTGCGGTTCGTCGCGGTCCACCCGCCCGGCACGCCGCTCGCCGGCCTGCCGGACCCGCTCGCCGGCCAGCCGGGGGACGGCCGGCCGGACCGGGTCGACGTCGTGGACGCCGACGGTGTGCTCGGTGGGTGGCTGCGGCGGCACGGCGCCGACCTGGTGGTGCTGCGGCCGGACCGGTTCGTGTTCGCGCTGGTGCGGCCCGGCGGCGTCGAGCAGGCCGCCCGGGACCTGTCGGCCGCCCTCGGCGTACCGCCCGACGGTCCGGGCGAGCCGCTTCCGAACGGCTCGGAGGCGGCGGCGCCGGCCCGGTGACCGGCTCGCCGTCCGGACACGGGCGGTACGACCAGCGGCGGCGCAATCGGCTTCCGTGGACCTATCGAGACCTCTCATCTCCTTCGACGACTGTGCGTAGCCGTGCCCTCCGGCCGGTGCGCACGGAAAGGTGACAGTGATGCGATCAGGAAGATTCGGCCCGTGGGCCGGCGCGACCGCGGCCGCTCTGGCCGTGGCGTTGCTCGGTCCCGGGGCGGGCGTGCCCGGCGCGGCGGCGCCGGTCCGGGCCGCCGGCCCGCCGGGAGCGGGCCTCTCCGCCGGCTGCGAGACGTTCGGGTTCACGGCGATGCCGGCGGTCGCCGGGATCGCCGCTCCTCGTGACGTCGAGGCGGTCGACACCAACCAGAACGGCTTCGACGACCTGCTCGTCGCGTCGGCGAGCGGTGACGGCGACGTGCACCAGCTCATCGCCGCCGGCAACGGGACGTTCCGTACGTCGGAGACGCCCGGCGGAGCGCCAGAGGTCTATCCCGCTTCGGGCACGCCGCGCGCCATCACGGTCGGCTACTTCAACCGGGACGCCAAACCGGACTACGCCGTCGCCACCACCGACGGGGTGGGCATCTGGTTCGGGACCGCCGGTAGCGACCCGAGGTTCGGTCCCGGAGGGCACGTGCTGGCCGGCCGCAGCGTGGCGGACGTGGCGGTGGCCGACTTCGACCACGACCTGCTGCCCGACCTCGCCGCCGTCGACCCCGCCGTGCAGAGCGATCCGGACGACGACCGGGTACGGGTGTTCCGCAACCTCAACGGCGGCGCCTTCGACGCGAGGTTCCCCCTCGGCGACCAGGCGGCGTACGTCCGGCCCGACTTCCTCGCCGCCGGCGACCTGACCGGCAACGGCGTGCCCGACCTGCTGTTCAGCAGCCGCGGGCAGAGCACCGTGTCGGTGATCCGCGACGGCAGCAACAGCCCCGCACCCCGGGTCGAAGGGCTGGGCGAGGCGTGGAAGCCCGTGATCGCCGACTTCGACCTCGACGGTCGGCTCGACGCGGCCGTCGCGATCCTCGGCGATGACCGGATCCGGTTGTGGAGTGACTTCCGCGACCCGCCGGCCGGCGGCTTCCCGCCCGCTCCCCGGGAACTGCCCTCGCTGGACCTGGGCCCGCTGACCCCGGGACGCGAGGGCCCGCACGACGTGGACGTCGCCGACGTCAACCGGGACGGCCGTCCGGACCTGGTGGTGGTCGGCTACGCCAGCCGCGCCGTCTACGTCTTCCCCGGCAACGGTGACGGCACGTTCGGCAGCCCGGCGGTGCTCGCGGCGGGCAGCCGGCCGGTGCAGGCGGCAGTGGGCCGGTTCGACAACAACCAGTCCCTCGACGTGGCCGTCCTGGACGAGGTCGACAACACCCTGCGCGTCTACCTGAACACCTGCACCGCACCCGGGCCGAACCTGACGGTGAGCGGGGTGGAGGCCACCCAGGTGATCCAGGACCTGGGCAACTCCGTGGACCTGGTCGCGGACCGGCGCACTGTCGTGCGGGCGTACGTCGGCACCGACGCGGCGACGCCGGCGGTGACGGCCGCCCTGCACGGGTTCCGGCCCGACGGCACGTCGCTGGGCCCGCCGGTCGCACCGGCCAACCCGGGCCGCCTGCTGGTGCCGGACCGGACGGTACGGCGCGGACAGCTGGGCGGCGGGTTCCTGTTCGAGCTGCCCACCCAGTGGACGAGCGAGGGAGAGGTCAGACTGCGGGTCGAGATCAACCCCGATCGCCGCGTCACCGAGCCCGACTACCTGGACAACGTCGTCGAACGCACGGTGCGCTTCCAGGCGTCCAAACCGGTGCGCGTCAAGCTGATCCGGTTCGGTTACCGGCGCGACGGACAGACCGTGCTGCCTCCCGAGTCCGACCTGGACCGGGCCGAGTCGCTGCTGCGGCGCACGCTGCCGACGAGCCGGCTGGAGGTCACCCGCGCCGACTACCGCGACGACACCCCGTTCTTCTGGATCGGCGACGACAGCTTCTTTCTCGACGCGCAGGACGCGCGTTCGGTGCTCGAAAGCTACCGGCGGGCGACGGCAGGAACGCGGGAACCCGGCGTCTACCACCTGGTCATGGTGAACCGGGACCGGATGGGCGGCGTCGCCGAGAACATCCCCGGGTGGGTGGCGGTCGGCGGATCGCACAACCCCTCGACCATCCAGCACGAGCTGGGGCACCTGCTCGGCGCCGCGCACGTGGAGTGCACGGACAATCCCGGCGACGAGACCGGGCCCCGGTCCTACCCGTACCCGCGCGGCACCATCGGCGGACCGGACCCGGCGAATCCCAGCTTCGCCGGCTACGACATCGGCGACCACTCGGTCGGCGCTCCGCGCCGGGTCGTCTGGGCGCCGGACACCAGCCCGCCGGTCGCCGACCTGATGAGCTACTGCCCGCGCACGTGGGTCTCCGACGACCTGTGGCGGCTGTGGCGCAACCGGGTCCAGAACCCGCCCGCCCAGCAGGGCGCGACAGGTGACCTGCTGGCGCTGTCCGGCGCCGTCGGCGACGGGGCCGCCACCCTCACCGGGCAGCGCCTGACCCGCACCACCCAGCGCCCGGCCACGACGCCCGGCCCGTACGCGCTGCGGCTGCTCGACGCCGCCGGGGCGACGCTCGCCGAGCACCCGTTCACCCCGGCGGCGGCCACCGAGCACGCCGCGACCCGGCTGTTCCACGAGGTCGTCGACTTCGTCCCCGGCACCCGGCGGGTGACGCTCGTGGACACCCGCGCCGGGCGGGACCTCGCCACGCTCCCGGTGTCGGCGAGCCCGCCCGTCGTGGCGCTGGCGGGCGAGGCGCCGCCCGCGTCGGTGCCGGCGACCGGGCCGGTCACAGTGGGCTGGACGGCCGGTGACGCCGACGGCGGCCCGGTCACCGCGAGCGTCCTGTACAGCCCGGACGGCGCCGACGACTGGCGGGTGCTGGCCGCCGGGCTCACCGGGACGTCGTACACGGTGGACGCCGCGCAGCTCGCGGGCACCGGTGGCGCGGCGACCGGCCGGCTGCGGGTGCGGGTCACCGACGGGGTGAACACCGCCGACGCGACGAGCGGCCCGCTCACCGTCGCCGGCAAGAACCCTTCGGTACGGATCACCGCCCCGATCGGCGGCGCGTTCTTCGCCACCGGGCAGACCGTCACGCTCGCCGCGACCGTCACCGACCCGGAGCAGGGCGACCTGGACGGATCGGCCGTGCGCTGGACCTCCGACCGCGACGGTGACCTCGGCACCGGCGCCACCCGTACGCCGGGGCAGCTCAGCGAGGGACGGCACGTCGTCACGGTCACCGCCACCGACGCCGACGGCCTCCGGGCCACCGCGCGTACCGAGGTGACTGTGGGCCGGGTTCTGCCGGCCGGTGGCCCGCCGGCCGCGGACGCCGGGCCGGACCGGACCGTCGTCGAGGGCGACACCGTCACCCTCGACGCGACCGGCACCACCGACCCGGACGGCGACCCGGTGACCCTGTCCTGGACCGTGCTCGCCCAGCCGGACGGCGGCGGGCTCGGCGGCGGCCCGCGGCTGGAGGGCCCGGCCGGCACGCCGTCGTTCCGAGCCGACCGGGCCGGCACGTACCGGCTGGAGCTCGCCGCCACCGACGCCCGCCACGGCACCACCACCGACACGGTGACCGTCACAGTGGCGAACCGGCCGATCGAGGTGAGCCCGATCGCGCTCGACGAGGAGCTGCGGGTGGCCGGGCCGGTCACCGTGCGGGCCACGTTCACCGACCCGGGTGTGCCGGACACGCACCGGTGCGCGGTCGACTGGGACGGCGACGGTCCGGCCCCGGCCACGCCCGGGGTGGTCACCGGGGAGCGCAACGAGGGCGTCTGCGTCGCCGGCGGTGAGCTGCGGCCCGGTGTGCACGTCGCGCGCCTCACCGTGACCGGCGACGACGGCGGCACCGGACGGCAGCAGGTACGGATCGTGGTCTACGACCCGTCGGACGTCACTGTGGCCGGCTCGGGCGCGATCGTCTCACCGGCCGGGGCGCTCAGCGCGGACGTGGCCGCCACCGGGCCGGGGGAGTTCGCCTTCGTCGCGGGCCTGGTGAAGGGTTCGCCCACGCCGTTCGGCACGACCACCTTCCGGATGCCGGACCGCGGGTTCACGTTCGCCGGCACGACACACGAGCGCCTGGCCGTCGCCGGGTCGGTGGGCCGGTACCAGGGCGAGGGCACTGTGAACGGCCGGCCGGGGTACGCGTACCAGCTCACCGTCTCCGACGCGCCCGACGGGCGGGACGTGGACCGGTTCCGGATCAGGATCTGGGAGAGCGACGGAGGGCGCGTCGTCTACGACAGCGGCCGGGGCGCACCGGACGATCTCGACCCGGCGCACCTGCAACCGCTGAACGAGGGCCGCGTCGTGGTCGCCGGCTAGCCGCCACCCGCTGTCGCTCCGCCGCCCGCCGTCCTTCTCCGGGCGGCGGGCGGCAGCCCGTGCGGCGGCTTGACCTGAAGCGGACGCGAGGTTCTAGCCTCCTCGCGGAGGTACGGCATGAGCATGGAAGTGACCGCGTGGACGTCCCTGCACCACGCCATGAACGCGCAGGACGAGCGACCGCTGTCCCGGGCGACGTTACGGCGCGTCGCCGGGTTCGCCCGGCCGCACCGTAACTTGATCGTCACGTTCCTGCTGTTGAGCGTGGTGACGGCGGTCCTCACCGTGGCGGCGCCGGTTCTGGCCGGGCGGGTGGTCGACGCGATCGTCGGCGGCGCCGACAGCGGCGTCGTGGTCCGGCTGGCGGTGCTGATCGCCGTGATCGCGCTGGCCGAGGGCGGCCTGGGGCTGCTGACGCGGTACCTGTCCGCCACCATCGGGGAGGGCCTCATCGTCCAGCTGCGGACGGCGGTCTTCGACCACGTCCAGCGCATGCCCGTCGCGTTCTTCACCCGGACCCGCACGGGCGCGCTGGTCAGCCGCCTGAACAACGACGTGATCGGCGCACAGCGGGCCTTCAGCGACACCCTGTCGGCAGTGGTCGGCAACGCCGTCACGCTGCTGCTGACCCTGGCGGTCATGCTGAGCTTCTCCTGGCAGATCACGCTGCTGGCGCTGCTCCTCCTGCCGGTCTTCGTCCTGCCCGCACGCCGCATGGGTTCCCGGCTCGCCCGTCTGCAGCGCGAGGCGGCGGAGCAGAACGCGGCCATGAGCAACCGGATGACCGAACGCTTTTCGGCGCCCGGCGCGACGCTCGTCAAGCTGTACGGGCGTCCGGCCGAGGAGTCGGCCGAGTTCGCGGCCCGGGCGCGGCGGGTCCGCGACATCGGTGTCCGCGCCGCCATGCTCCAGTGGGTCTTCATCACCGCGCTCACTGTCGTCGGTTCGCTGGCCTTGGCCCTGGTGTACGGGCTCGGTGGTGTCTACGCCCTGCGGGGCAGCCTCGACGCCGGCACCGTGGTCGCGCTCGCGCTGCTCCTGTCGCGCCTCTACGCGCCGTTGACGTCGCTCGCGAGCGCCCGGGTCGAGGTGATGAGCGCGCTGGTGAGCTTCGAGCGGGTGTTCGAGGTCCTGGATCTCAGGCCGCTGATCCTCGACCGGCCCGGCGCGCGTCCGCTTCCCGACGGGCCGGTCGCCGTGGAGTTCGACAGCGTCCGGTTCGGCTACCCGTCGGCCGACAGGGTGTCGCTCGCGTCCCTGGAGGACGTCGCGAAGCTTGACACGCGCGGCGGCGAGGAGGTGCTGCACGACGTGTCGTTCCGGGTGGAGGCGGGGCGGATGGTCGCCCTGGTCGGCTCCTCCGGAGCCGGCAAGTCGACGATCGCCCAGCTCGTACCGCGCCTGTACGACGTCGGGCACGGCGCCGTGAAGCTCGCCGACGTCGACGTCCGCGACCTGTCGACCGAGTCGGTCCGGGCGGCACTCGGCATGGTCACGCAGGACGGACACCTGTTCCACGAGAGCATCCGCGCCAACCTCGCGTTCGCCCGTCCGGACGCTACCGAGGACGAGATGTGGGACGTCCTGGGGCGGACCCGCCTGGGAACGCTGATCCGGTCACTTCCGGACGGGCTCGACACCGTCGTGGGTGAACGTGGGTACCGGCTGTCCGGCGGGGAACGCCAACGGCTCACCATCGCGCGGCTCCTGCTGGCCCGCCCCCGGGTGGTCATCCTCGACGAGGCGACGGCGCACCTGGACTCCACCTCGGAGGCCGCCGTGCAGGACGCCCTCGCCGAGGCCCTGACCGGCCGGACCAGTGTCGTCATCGCGCACCGGCTGTCCACCGTCCGCGCGGCCGACGAGATCCTCGTGATCGAGGGCGGGCGCGTGGTGGAACGCGGACGGCACGGTGACCTGCTCGCCGCCGGCGGACGGTACCAGGAGTTGTACCGCACCCAGTTCGGCCAGGAGAAGCCGGAGGTCCCGAGGGAACGCGCCGCCACCGGCTGAGCGCCGCGCCCCTCACACCACGTCGGACACCCGGGTCAGGTTGGTGCGCTGCCAGTCGTGGTCGCCGAGTGCGCGGGACAGCAACTGGATGTTGCCGTTCGCGGCCGTGTACGTGATCTGCAGGCGACCGCCGCCCAGCCACACCGACAGCACGCTGCGCCCCACCGGCGGCATCCCGTCGATCTGCACCCGCTCGGCCTGCCACGTGTCGCCGTCGCCGGTCAGCTCCCACAGCCCGCCGTCGAAGTCGGCGAAGACCAGCAGCCAGCCGTCGGGTGCCCCGTCCGCGCCGGGCACCCGCTGCACCGCCGACGCGCTGCACTCGGGCAGGCCGAGTTCCGCGGTCAGCGACCGGGTGTGCCAGGCGCCGTCGTCGCCGACGGCGTACATCCGGATGTCCTGCCGGTGGTCGAGGCCGAACACCCGGTGCCGTTCGCCGGCGCGGTGCTCGCCCCACACCGGCATCATCGTCAGCGGCAGCGGGTTCTCCGCCTGGGTGGCCCAGGTCAGCGACATCTGACCCCAGCCCTCGGGGCCCTCCCACAGCATCCGCAGGTGCTCCTCGGCGTCCCGGTAGACGATCACGTCGAGGCCGGTGACGCCGTCGACGTACCCGTAGGGGGTGCCGTCGGCGGCGACCGCGCCCTCCACCGACACGTCCTGCCAGACCCAGCCCTCGCCGGGCGCCTGGGACAGCCGGATCGTCCGGCCGTCCGTGGCGCTGTACACGACCCGCTGCGTGTCGCCGTTGCGGTAGGCGTTCGGGCCGTACCGCACGGCGGGCGGGCCGCCGCTGTCCTGCGTCAGGTCACCCCACCACCACTGGCCCTGGTCGTACCAGATCTGGTAGACGTGGCCGCCGTCGCCCGCGTAGACGTACGAGGGCACGCCGTCGTGCGCGAAGAACGGCGACGGGGAGCTGCCGCGGGCCATCCGGGGCGCGCCGACGTCCGCGGTGAGCCGCGTCCACGTCCACCCGTCGCCCTCGGGGTAGTGCACCACGAGGTGCCGCTCGCAGTCGGAGTAGGCGACGTGGTCCACCTCGGGCAGCACCCGGATGCCGACGCCGTCGGTGAACGGCAGCCGCCCGTACATGGCGAACAGGCCGTTGCGGTCGTCGGACTTGGGCACCCGGTACCAGCTCGCGTTGCGGTGCATCACGTTGCCGCTCTTGCCGTGGTTGAGACCGAACGCGTGGCCGATCTCGTGCGTGGCGACGTGCCGGAAGTCGGGGCCGTGGAGGTCGACGTCGAAGTACCCGTGCGCGTCCCAGTTGATCTTTCGGTTGAAGATGACCGGAAGCTGGCCGCCCGCATCCGGCCAGCCGGGAGCGGCGCCCCACTTGGTCACCGCGTAGACGGTCCGGAACCAGCCGGTGTCGTGGAAGACCGGGTCGTCGCCGACGGAGAAGACGATGTCCGCCTCGGCCGGGTCGAAGACGCGGGTGAACTCGAACGGCCCGTACCAGTTCTCGCCCAGCACCTCGCGCCACACGTCGAACGACACCTGGATCAGCTCGTGCTTCAGCGCGTCGGTGAACTCGTCCCGGCCGTACGGCATCGTCATGTCACCGAGGTGGTAGGTCAGGTTCGTGTGCCGGAAGTGCCCGCCCTGGAGGACGAAACCGGTGGTGGTCGTCCGGTCCGGGGTGCCGCAGCCCGGTGCGGTCAGGTGAGCGGCGGTGACGGCGTCGGGCCGCCCGGTCACCGGCAGCTCGTGGAACGTCTGGTACGCCCGGATCGCCGCGCCCAGCCCGGTGGTGGGGGCGAACCCCGCCTCGGTGAGCAGCGTGGCGACCGCGTCCAGGGGCAGGTTCGCCACGTCCGGCCGGATCAGCGACACCGTGCCGTCCACCACGTCGCCCACGTACGCCGTGCCGTCGGCGGTGACCGCTACCGCGTACGGGGCGTGGCCGGTGGTGATCGGGTCGAGCGTGCGCGGCGCGTACGGGTTTGTGGTGTCGACGAGCTGGACGCCCTTGTCGGTGGCGAGCCAGGCCCGGGACAGCCCCGGCACGGCCGCGAGGTCGCGGACGCCGGCCGCGGTACGCACCTCGCCGAGCCGTTGGCCGGTGTCCGGATCGTGCACGCCGAAAAGCGGGTGCACAGTGCCGCCGCCGAGCGAGCCGACGTAGATCATCCCGTCGTGTGCGACCGCCACCCCGCCCGGCTGGAGGTGGGCGGGTTCGATCGGCGCCACGGTGAGCGTCCCGTCCGGACGCACCACGGCGAGCGCGTCGTCGG
This sequence comes from Micromonospora sp. AMSO1212t, assembly GCF_008868145.1. Taxonomy (NCBI): domain Bacteria; kingdom Bacillati; phylum Actinomycetota; class Actinomycetes; order Micromonosporales; family Micromonosporaceae; genus Micromonospora; species Micromonospora sp. AMSO1212t. Next base: position 33,821 of record NZ_WBKS01000001.1, on the reverse strand, counting down.
CCGGCACGAGGCCCTTGACGTACAGCGCCGCGTAGACGGTGCCGTCCGGGGCCACCGCGAGCCGGTTCGGCGCCGACGGCAGCGGCACGACGCGCCGCTGCGTGGTGTCCGCCAGCTCGATCACGTGCAGGCGCTTGTGCGCCCAGTCGGCGGTGTAGAGCAGATCGGCCACCGGATCCACGGCGATCGCGATCAGCCCGAAGCCGATCGGGATGTCGGTGACCGTCCCGGTGGCCAGGTCGCAGCGGGAGACGCTGTAGCTCTGCACCCCCCGGTTCATCACGTACGCCTGCCCGCGTCCGGGGTGCCAGGCCACCGCGCGGGGCTCGTGACCGACCGGCAGGGACGGGCGGACCGGGGCGAGGGTACGCGGGTCGAGCACGTGCAGCCGGCCGGCACCGGACGCGGGGTAGTGGGTGACGAGCAGCGCCGTGCCGGTGTCCGTGATGGCGTGCACCGAGCCGGGGTCCGCGGCGGTGCCGAGGGCGACCTGGAGCTGAGGTGGTGGTGTGGGAGCGGGAGTGGTCATGACGTCCTCCACTGGACGTGAACGCTTCGCCACCCACCGTATGACTGTGCGCCTGACCTGCGGATTCTTCGTCGTTGATCCGGCAGTGTCGATGTGCGTGCTCTTGCCGAGAATCGTTCACGAGCGTAGGAAGAACACCACCGTCCGATGTCGAAGGAGACACGCGTGCCCACCCCCAGACGGCTCCGTCTCGCCGTGTCCGCGTTGGTGACCGCATCGGCCGTGCTGCTCGGCTCCGGTGCCGCGGCGGCACCGTCCGCGCCTCCCGCGCCGGCCGGGCAGCGGTCCTGCGACCCGATCGATCCGGCGGCCTGCCTGTTGCCGTTCCCGAACGACTACTTCACCGTCCCGGACCGCAGCACCCCGACCGGCAAGCGGGTCCGGTTCGCGGCCTCCGCGATGCCCGCCAACGTGCTCGGCGTGCCGATCGACCCGGCCGAGTGGAACCGGCAGGACGGCTTCAGCCCCGGCTCGCCGATCCTGGCGCGCGTACCCGGCCTCGACGCCGCGCGGACGCGGATCGCGCCGGTCACCGACGTCGGCCGCTCGCTGGCGCCGGACGCGCCGATCGTGCTGCTCGACGCCCGCACCGGCCGGCGTACGCCGTACTGGGCCGAGCTGGACGCGCACGCCGCAGGCAGCCCGGACCGGCAGGTGCTGATCATCCGGCCGGCGGTGGCGCTGACCGAGGGCGCCCGCTACGTCGTCGGCCTGCGCGGCATGCGCGACGGCGACGGTGCGCTCATCCCGGCGCCGAAGGCGTTCCGGCGGTACGTGACCGGCACCGGCCTGGAGCGTCGGGACCCGCGCGCACCGCAGATGAAGCGGATCCTCGCCGACCTGAGCCGGGCCGGGTTCAAGCGGCACAGCCTCTACCTGGCCTGGGACTTCACGGTCGCCAGCCGGCAGGGCCTGACCGGGCGGATGCTGGCGGTCCGGGACGGCGCGTTCGCCGCGCTCGGCCGCAGCGCGCCCTCGTTCACCGTCACCCAGGTCACCGACTACACGCCGGAGCAGGATCCGCTGATCGCCCGGCAGGTGACCGGCACCGTCGCCGTACCGTCCTATCTGACCGGTGACGGCGGGCCGGGCTCGCGGCTGCACTACGGGCCGCCCGGCGGCGACGGCACCCCGCCGACGCGCGACGCGCTGCCCACACCGTCCGGCACGACAGTGGCGGCCGACTTCGTCTGCAACATCCCGCGCAGCGCGTCCGCCGCGCGACCCGCGCACCTCTCGCTCTACGGCCACGGCCTGCTCGGCCGGCCGACCGAGATCAACGCCGGCAACGTCAAGACCATGTCGCAGACGTACGACTTCACCTTCTGCGCGACGAGCTGGATCGGCATGGCCGCCGCCGACGTCCCGTACGTGGCGGGAGCCTTTACCGACCTCAGCGCCTTCCCGGCGGTGGCCGACCGGCTCCAGCAGAGCTTCCTGAACTTCCTCTTCCTGGGCCGGACGATGATCCACCGCAACGGGTTCGCCGCCCATCCGGCGTTCCGCGACGCGGCCGGGCGGCCGCTGATCGACGTGGCCGGCGGGCTGCACTACGACGGCAACAGCCAGGGCGGCATCAACGGCGGCGCGCTCACCGCCATCGCCCAGGACTGGACCCGCTCGGTGCTCGGCGTGCCCGCGATGAACTACTCCACGCTGCTGCAACGCAGCGTCGACTTCGCCCCGTTCCAGACCGTCCTGGACGGCTACTACCCGGACAAGATCGACCAGCAGATCGTCCTCGGTCTGCTCCAGATGCTGTGGGACCGGTCCGAGGCAAACGGGTACGCCCAGCACATGACCGACCGGCCGCTGCCGCGCACCCCGGCGCACCGGGTGCTGATGCACGTCGCCTTCGCCGACCAGCAGGTCTCGACCGCCGCGGCGGAGGTCCAGGCGCGCACCATCGGGGCCCGCCTGCACACCCCGGCGCTCGCCCCCGGCTGGTCGCCGGACGTGCGGCCGTTCTGGGGCATCGAGCCGATCCGCAGATACCCGTACGCCGGCTCGGCCATTGTGGTCTGGAACAGCGGCGCGGCGTACGCGCCGCCGCCGACCAACCTCGCGCCCGCCGGACCGGAGTACGGCGAGGACTCGCACGAGTTCCCGCGCGCCCAGCCCGGCGCCCAGCGGCAGAAGGCGGTGTTCCTGCTCACCGGCAAGGTGATCGACGTCTGCGCGGGCGGGCCCTGCCCGTGACGTAGCCCCACCGGAGGCACGGCCGGCTCGAGCGGTTCGCGCCGGCCGTGCCCCCCGGAGCTCAGCCCCGGCGACCGGGGAGGGGGTCCAGGACCCGGGCGAGCCAGTCGGCCTGAGCCCGCCGGGCCGCGGCCGACACGCGCACGTGCGGGAACAGCGCCGCGAAACCATGGAAGCCGCCGGCCCACACATGCAGTTCGGCCTGGCCTCCGGCGGCCCAGATCCGGCTCGCGTAGGTGACGCCCTCGTCGCGGAAGACCTCCGCCGTCCCGGCGTCGATGTACGTGGGCGGCAGGCCGGACAGGTCCCCGGCGAGAGCGGGGGAGACGTAGGGGGAGACCTCCTCGCCGGTCCGGTCGCCGAGGACGCTGCGCCACCCGAACTCGTTCATCTCCCGGGTCCACACGCCGTCCGGGCCGGTGTACTGCCGGCTGGACGTGGTGTCGTTGCGGTGGTCGAGCATCGGGCACGACAGCAGTTGGGCGGCGACCGCCGGTCCACCGAGGTCGCGTGCCATCAGCGTGACCCCGGCCGCCAGGCCGCCACCGGCGCTGGCGCCGGCCACGACGACACGGCCGGGGTCGATGCCGAGGGCGGCGGCGTTGTCGGCCACCCAGCGCAGACCGTGGTGACAGTCGTCGACCAGGGTCGTGCCGGTGGCCTCCGGGGCCAGCCGGTAGTCGACGGTGACCACGACCGCGCCGAACCGGTCGAGCCACTCCAGCGGGATGTCGATGTTCGAGAAGCGGTCTCCCCACATCATCCCGCCGCCGTGGATCCAGTAGACGCAGGGCGCCCCGGCCGTCTGCGCGGCCGGGCCGATGACGGACAGCGGGATCGGCGTTCCGTCCGCGGCGGGGACGGTGACCTCACGCCGTCGCACCGCGCGGTCGCGCAGGTGGGTCTCGATCGGCGGCTCGGGGAGCCGGCGTACGAATTCGATCACCTCGGGGCCCAGTGGCGGCATGGACGGCAGGTCGGCCAACGCCGCGAGGAACTCGGGGTCGAGGTTGGGTCGAGGGGAGCTCATCAGAGGGGTCCTTCCGGTGAGGGGGTCGGGGCGGGGCCGGCGGCGGCAGCCGGTTCAGAAACGCGCCTTCCCGCCCACCGGAACCGCGTCCGTGTACGCCGACTCGCCGGCCAGCAGCGGCTGGAGCCTGGCGACGAGATCCTGGGCCTCCGCACCGGCGAAGAACCGGCGGTGAGCCTCGGCGCTGGTCCAGCCCTCGACGACGTGCACGACGTCGGGGTCGGAGGCCGACCGGGACACGAGGAAGACGAGGCAGTCCGGATGGGGCAGGGACGGCGCGCCGAGCAGCAGCCCGACCAGGTCGTCAGCCCTTCCCGGCCGTGCGGTCATGGTGGCGTGGAACCCGTGGCGGACGGTCATCGCGGTGCCTCCTGGATTGTCGTATCCGGGCTGGTCCCGGAAATCCGACTCCTCAATGGAAGCAGGATGAGCACGGAAAACGTTAGGTACATGCTCGCGAAGACTTGCCTGATCCTACTCAGCCTGCGAGGATCGGCCATGCTTTAATCGATGGGTGGATCTGGCTGAGCTGCGAGCGCTGCTGGCCCGTCACGCGCGGCCGGACATGAGCACCGCCATCGACGGCGTGCTGATCTCGAAGGTCGAGCGGCAGAGTCCGCCGGCCACGTCGATGTCGGGCACCGTCATGGCACTCATCGCCCAGGGGGCGAAGCAGATGGCGCTGGGCGACCGCGTGTACGACTACCGCGCCGGGCAGTACCTCGTCGCGTCGGTCGACCTGCCGGTCACCGGCCGCTTCACCCGGGCCAGCGCCGACATGCCGGCGCTGGGGTTCGGCCTGGTGCTGCACCCGCCCACGGTCGCGGAGCTGCTGTTGCAGGCGGCGCCGGGCGACCTCCCGCCCGTGCCCGGCGCAGCGCCCTCGGGCATGGTGGTCAGCGACGCGCCGGACGAGCTCGTCGACGCGGTGATCCGGTTGCTGCGGCTGCTGGACCGGCCCCGGGACGTCGCGGTGCTCGCGCCCCTGGTCAAGCGGGAGATCCTGTGGCACCTGCTCACCGGGGAACAGACCGGGGCCGTCCGGCAGCTCGGCCTGGCCGACAGCAGCCTCAGCCACGTCGCCAGGGCGGTGCGGTGGATCCGTGACCACTATGCGCAGTCGTTCCGGGTGGAGGAGCTGGCCCGGCTGTCCGGGATGAGCGAGTCGGCCTTCTACCGCAACTTCCAGGCCGTGACGGCGATGAGCCCGATCCGGTTCCAGAAGCAGATCCGGTTGCAGGAGGCCCGGCTCCTGCTCGCCACGCATCCCCACGACGTCACCGGCGTGAGCGCGCGCGTCGGATACGAGAGCCCGTCGCAGTTCAGCCGTGAGTACCGCCGCCAGTTCGGGGTGCCTCCCCGCGAGGACGCCGCCCGCCTGCGCGGCACCGCCCCCGGCCGCGTGCCCGCGGTCGTCTGACCGCAGACGTACGCGACTCCGCCGCCGTCGCGCTCGTCCGGGCCGCGAGGGACGGGCAGGGGAGGGTGACGGCCAGTAGGCGATCGATCGGAGAAGGGTTGTCCGGGGTCGCCGCTTCCACGGCGGCGCGGTCCATTTCGTGCACCCGGCGCAGATAGGCCCGAATGAGATCGTCCTTGCCGGGGAAGTGCCGGTAAAAGGTGGCACGGGTAACTTTCGCCTCGGCGACGATCTGGTTGTTCTCAGCATTCTCTCAGCCGGGCGTTCATGGGAACCGGTTGCGGGATTCGGGCACCTCGGATAGCGGCGGGAGGGTCGGTGTGACCATTCGCCGACGTTTCCCCATTCCGCTGACAGCGATTCCGCGCGTGCCCGATATTGGAGTCTCCGCCGGGCCTGCCGAAAGGAATGTCAGATGAATGCCGCACCGAAGCCGGAGACCGGAATGCCGACTGTCGTGCTCGTTCACGGGGCATTCGTGGACGGGTCGAGCTGGAACGGGGTGATCGCCGACCTCCGGCGCCGGGGCTACCCGGCCATCGCCGTCGCGAACCCGCTGCGCAGCGTGGCGGGGGATGCCGCCTACCTGCGTGCCCTCGTGGACAGCCTGCCCGGACCGGTAGTGCTCGCCGCCCACTCGTACGGCGGAGCGATCATCACCGAGGCCGCGGACGGCGCCGCCAACGTCCGGGCCCTGGTGTACGTCGCCAGCTTCAGCCCGGACGTCGGCGAATCGGTGGCCGACCTGAACGCGAGGTTCCCCGGCAGCCAGCTCGCCGACAACATCCAGGCGGTGCCGATCCCCGTGCAGGACGGCAGCGCGGACATGGACCAGTGCGTCAGGCAGGAGAGCTACCCGGACTTCTTCGCCCCCGACGTCCCCCGTGAGACCGCCGCGGTGATGGCGGCCACGCAGCGGCCGGCCGCGGCGAACACGCTGACCGACAGCGTGACGCGGGCCGCCTGGAAGAGCATCCCGTCCTGGACGCTCGTCACCACCCAGGACCTGGCGATCCCACCGGACCTGCAGCGCTTCCTGGCGCAGCGGGCCGGGTCGACGACGGTCGAGGTCGACGCGTCCCACGCGGTGACCGTCTCGCAGCCGGCCGCCGTCGCGGACCTCATCGACACCGCGGCGCGCGCCGGCGCGCAGTAGTCGTCTGCGGCCGGCACGCCAATGTCCTAGGACGGTCTAGGGGGTGTGCCGACCGTCGCAGCGAGCGTCGCCGGGTTGGTGGACATCCGCCCGGACGCACGCGCGGTGATGCGATGGTTCGCGGTCACGCTCCGGTGTACGCGAACGCGGCCCAGTACCTCGGGTCGACGTAGGGGCGGTCGTCCGCCTGGCCGGGGGGATCGACATCGGGCAGCAGGGCGGCCAAGTCGGTCCGCGTGGCGGTGCGGAGCCACCGCTGGGCCCGGTTGAGTGCGACGGCAGGTTCGCAGCCCTCCTGGCACCACAGGCGGTAGAACGTGACCATCAGGTAGGTGGTGGCGAGATCGTCGACGGACCAGGCGGTTGCGATCACCCCGGCGAATCCGATCTGGATCAAGGCCGAGGGCAGGCCGACCGTCTCGTTGGGCAGCGCCGACCCACTGCGGTTGGTCTGACAGGCGGACAGCACGGCCAGACGGCGGCGGCTCGGCTTCAAGGTCCGCCGTAGCTCCTCGAGCGTGACCTGCCGGTCGGCGAAGTACAGCCTGCTGTCCATGATCGAATCAGGGTCGACGCTGCCATGGCAGGCGATGTGCCACACGGTGTGTTCATCAGCTGCCGCGTGGAACTCCGCCCACGTGCAGCCGTGCCGTGGCGACGTCGCCCGGCCGCTCCACCGGCGGGTGATCTCAGCAGTCTCCCGGCCGACATACCGAAGGTGTTCGCCGAGGCTCGTGCCGTGCCCATCAGGTACGTCGATGGCGAGCAATGTCTGCTCCGGGCCGGCGAGTCGTCGGGCAGTGTTGCGGCATCGCCGCAGGCTACGGACGTTCGGCGCGTACCGGATCGCCGAGAACTGCCCGACGTGACGCCACTCGGTGTCCTCGTCACCGGGGATCCCGGGCACTCCGGCAGCATGCAGCGGCAGGAGGCTGAGAAGGCCGACGGGCACCAGCGTGACCACCTGTCCCCTCGCGCTCCACAGAACGACGTCCCTGAGCCCTGCCTCCCAGAGTGCGCGAAGCGCCCCGGCCGTCCGGTCGACGCTTGGTACGTCGAGCGGTTCGATCTCGCGGAGCTCGGGCAGGAGTGGGCTCGTCCTCAAGGAGACGGCGCGACCGGATGCCGTCCCGGTCCCGGCCACCACATCACGGACCAGCTCGACGATCGTGGCGCGGTCCAGTTTGGGCAGGTCGACGTACTGCGGGTCGTGCCGTGCGGCGACCACGAGCGCGTACCCGCCGGCCTTCGCGGCGCCGAGGTAGACCAGGGCGCCGTCGTCGGTCTCGGCGGTGATGGTGTCGTAGTCGGCGAAGAGGGCGAGCGGGTCCGTTCCGGTCACCGCCGCGACGCGCCCGGCGACGCCACGGAGGTGCGACCACGACTGCCGTAGATCGGGGGACGAGAGCCGCGTCCGATCATTGAAGTCCTCGACGGCATGCCGGTACTCCTCCGCGAGGTCAGCCCGGCCGGCCGCCCGGAGACGCTGGAGTACGGCAGCATCGTCCCGGCCGATCACTTCGGTCAGTCCGACCGCCCGGCCGGTCTCCAGCGCGAGCACCGCCTCCCGATATCGTCCGGCTCGCGCCAGCCAGTATCCGGCCTCCTCGGCGTACTCCTGCGCGGCAGCGAGCACCCGCTGCTTCGCGCGTGCTCCGTATCGCGTGACGACGTCCTGGGAGGCCAGATCGACCAGGTACTGGTACGCCTCGGCGGCGTACCCGGCATCACCGGTGCCGACGGCCCACTCCGCCCACGCCACCGCCAGCCGAGCCCGAGCGGCGATGGTCCCGGTGACGTCCATCGACTCGCGCCACGCCCGGTGGCGGCGCTCGTCGTTCGGTGTGCCGGTCAGCGCGTCCAGGGCGGACAGCGCCTCGTGGAGCAGTAGGCGATCGTCTGCGTCAGGGCGGCGCCAGGGGCGGCAGCGGCCACGGACCAGGCGCACCGCTTCGCGTATGTCACCGGCGGCGGACGAAGCCCCGGAGGACATGGCCCGCCGTAACAGCAGCCTTGCCAGGGCGGCGTCCGCGACGGTGGTACGGCTCCACAGACGCAGGCCGGCGGCTCGGCCTGACCGGCACCATCTGATGCCTTCGTCGAGTCGATGCGGATGGCTGCCCGCCACGACGAGTCCGAGTGTGGCGAGGATCTGTGGCCGCAACGCTCGGGAGAGCCTGTCCTCCGCCTGCCTGCCGCTCGTCAGTTCCGCGACCGCCGCGCGGAGGTTCCCGTTCATCACGTGACGGCGGCCCCGTAGCAGACGTAGCAGACCGCGGCTGGAACCTGTGAGGTCGAGTCGGTCGATCAACTGATCGAGCGGCGCGGTGTCGTCGTGGGTCTCCGCCATGGCGAGGGCGGCTTCGGCGACAGCGAGGACGCGCCCCTCGTCCGACAGCGCAACGGTGGCGAGGTCCGGCACGTCGCCGGTTGTCGCGGGCCTTCCCCGGGAGACGCGCGGTGCCAGGACGGCCGGCATACCCGCCACGAGAACGGAGGCCGACCTGCTCCGCCCAAGAGCGGCACGAGTGTGGTGCAGCGCCCGCATCTCGGCGATCTCTCGGAAGCCGGCGTGATGCGCGGGCAGCAGGACGCCGAAGATGCGGTCCGCGACGTCGCGCAGCGCGGTGAGTAGCTCGTTCTCCTGCGGGTGACCGACGGAGGACTGGCGCTTCAGCACCATCAGGCACATGGTCACGTAACCGCGGGCCGTCGTCCTTCTGCTGCTGTCCTCGTCCACGTTCCGGGTGTCGACGAACGGATGGCAGCTCAGCAGGTCCTCTATCGCCAGGTCGAGGTCGTCGAACACGCTGGCGACCAGGATCAGCTCGTGCAGACTCCACGACGTCCGGTCGAAGCCGTCGGTGCTCGGCCACTGCGGCGGCCGGGCCTGACGGTGCGCCAGCCACACCCGGCGAGCCGCGGCCGGGTTACCCCGCAGGTGCGCGTCCTTGTACGCCCAGACATACCGCTCGGCCCCGGCTATCCACCGCAGAGTGTCGTCAGGGCTGTTCAGGTCGTGCCTGATTCGCTGTCCCCTGGCCTCGTGCGCCCACGGCTCCTCGAAGGTCGCGTCGGTCGGCCTCCCGCACCTCGGGCACGGGTGCGGCCACGACCGGGGCGCCGGCACGTCGCCGGTGCCGCAGCCGTCGTTGCGGCACTCCCAACCCCGCACTGTCGCCTCGGGTGGTGCCAGGTATCCGTAGGAGGTACGTGGCGGGCGTCGAACCAACGGGGTGACCGTCCTCGTGTGCGTGGCCGGCATCGGCTGCCAGTCCTCGCCCCCTGCTGACGGACAGCTGTCCGTCAGCAGGGGGCATGGCATTCTTCCGACGACCGCCCAGCTCGCCGTTTCCGGACGACATGGTGCGGTGGCTCGACCTCTTCGGCCGGTACTCGTTCGACGTGCACGGCAGCGGGATCGACGACAGCAGCATGTGGGAACGCGTCGGGTCGCTGTACGGGTACGCGACAAGCGACCGGGAGGGCTTCCTGGCCGCCCTGGGCGACCTCGTCGCCGACGACCAGGGTGGCTTCGCGACCTTCGGTGCGGCCCGGCTCGTCTGGGAGATGTTCAGCGGGGACGCGCTGGCGATTCCGGCGGCGTTGCCGCTGATCGACGCGGGCATCGCCTTCAAGGCCTCCCGTGGGCTTCCGGTCGCCCTGCTCACCGGCTACGAGCAGCAACGGCTCCAGCAGATCCGCGCACAACGCGGCTGAATCCGCAGTCGCGACGACGTCATCCGATCGCAAGGAGGAAATGAATACCGTGGAAGGACTAGTCTGCTTCGGGATCGTGGCCGCGTTAATCGGCTTCTTCGTCTGGCAGTTCATCGAGACGCGGAACGCCGTCGCGACCACGGTCGTCGACACCACGTGCGATCCAGCCCAGGCGGTCGAGGCCGTACGACAGGCGTTCGGCGGTTCCCGCAGCGTGCTGTGGACCGGCACGAGCGGCCCGGGAATGATCAACATGCGGCGACGTGGATTCCGGGGTGGTGTCACGATGTCGATCGACATCGAACCACATCCGGGCGGGGGTTCCCGGGTGGAGATGTGGGCGTCGAGAACGGTCGAGTACATGGGGATCCTGGTGAACTTCGCCGGTGTGGTCAACCGGCGGAAGACCGTCATCGCGCGGCTGCTGGCCGACGCGGAGAGCGCGAGGACCCAGGGCGGCGTCGGCCAGTGACACCGGAACCGTAGATCCCGCTCCATTCGCGGAGGGCCGGAGGCCCTCCGCGAATGACGGCGTACTCGACCGGAGCGCCCGGCTGGTGCACCACCGCCGCCGTGCATCGGGGAACCGCGATGCTAGCCTGCCCGTCTGGTATGGACAGTTTCCTCGACCGGGTTCAAGAGTGGATCGATGACGGATGGTTCGGACGCCCGGCGTTCGCGGCACCACGCAACGTCCGGGGCCACACCCGTGAACGGCGCCGGCACCCGAGGTGGCCGCGGGTGACCCGGACCGCACCGGCAGCCGCCCGGGCCACGCTCGCCGCAGTCGTCGCCTCCGCGGTGCTCGCGCTGACGCCGCTCGCGCCGGCGGCCGGTGCCGGCGGCGTCAACGCGCTCGCGCCGGCCGCCCGCGCCGAGGGTGACCACGTCAAGTACTACACGGTCGAGGCGGCCCACCAGGGCGAGCCGGAGAACCTCACCGAGATCGCGGAGCGGTTCCTGGGCGACGGCGCGCGAGCCGCCGAGCTGTTCGCCCTCAACACCGGCCGGATCCAGCCGGACGGCGCGACACTGACCGACGGCTCCCGGCTCCGGGCCGGCTGGGTGCTCGTACTGCCGTGGGACGCGTACGGCGGCGAGGTCCGCCAGGGCGTCCCGCCGGCCGCGAAGCCGGCGCCCGGGACGTCCATGCCGGACAAGCGGGATCCCGCCGCCGACGGCGACGCGGCCGTCCGCCCGCCGAAGGGGTGCGGCACCGCCGCGACGTCGCGCGCCACGTCCGCGTGGGCCGGTCCGCGCGTGGCTGCCGACCAGGCGTGGCCGCACAGCCGGGGCCGGGATCAGCTCGTGGCAGTCGTCGACTCCGGTGTCGCCGGCGGCCGGCCCTCGCTCGCCGGCCGGGTGACGACGGGCGTCGACCGGGCGACCGGTGGCGCTCGCGGTGACGCCGACTGTCTCGGCACCGGTACGGCGATGGCCGGGTTGATCGTGGCGCAGCCGGTGAAGGGGTCGACAGTGGCCGGGGTCGCACCGGACGCGGCGGTCATGCCGGTCCGGGTGGCCGGCCGGACTGCCGGGGCCTCGGCCGCGGCGAGCGTGGCGGGCATCCGGGCGGCGGCCGGCTCCGGCGCCTCCGTCATCGCGGTCGGGCCGCAGGTGGACCTCGGTCAGGCCGAGGTGGTGTCCGCCGTCAACGAGGCGGTCGACGCCGGCGTGGTGGTCGTGGTGGGCGCTGCGGGCTCCTCGGCGCCGCCGGACCCGGACGTGCCGCTGCACGACGCGGTGCTGCGGGTCGGCGGTATCGGGGCCGACGGGGGTACGGCCGACGGCTACCGGTCCGGCGGTGTGGACGTGGTCGCGCCCGGCGTCGACGTGGCAAGCCTCGGCATCACCGGTGCCCGGCCGGTGAGCGGCACCGGCACCCACCTCGCCGTCGCGTACGTGGCGGGGCAGGCGGCGCTGATCCGGTCGGCGTACCCGGATCTCGACCCGGCGCAGGTCAGCAACCGGGTGCTGAAGACCGCGAAGACCACCGGCGGCGTCGCACCGGAGATCGACCTGACGGCCTCCCTCACCGCCGTGTTGCCCGAGGAGGCACCCCGAGCGCAGGCGGCCGAGCAGGCGGCTGGCTCCACGGGGATCGGCCGCCGGGCGGCGTTGCTGGCGCTCGCCGGGCTGGCGGCGCTCGCCGCCCTGCTGCTGGGTCTTCGCGCCCGCCGGTCGGCGCGGAGCGGTGCCGGGCGGCCCGAGGCGGCACCCGCCGGGGCCGAGGCGGCATCCTCGTCCGTCCACACCGGCAGGACGGACCTCGCCGCGACACGGACCGATCCGGCCGTGGCCGCCCCGGTCCCGACCGTCCGGACGGGCGCCGGCTCGGCCGTCGCCGGTCCCGCCGTCATCGGCCCGGCCCGAACCGGCCCGGCCGTCGTGGATGCCGTCGACACCGTTGCCGATGACACCGTTGTCGATGACACCACTCCCGACGACGCTGTTCCGGCCGGCACTCGGCCGGACGTGACGGCGGCGGTGGCGGAGTTGAGCCGCGACCCCGCGCTACGGCACCTGGCCGCCGACGAGGCGGGGATGGCGTACCTGGCCGAGACCCGGCCGGAGGCGCGGGAGAAGGCGCTCATCGGCCTCGTGCCGGGCATGGACGACGAGACGGTGGCCGCGCTGCCGGCGATGGTGACGGCGCTGCCCGGCACCGACGAGCAGGAGCAGTCGCTCACCGGCGTCCTGGTCGACGTCCGGCGTCACCTGCGAGGTGACCCGCTCGCGCTGGACCGGGCGCTGGTGCGGGCCGGGAAGATCCGGTGGCAGTCCCAGCACGAGCTGGCCGAGCACGTCACGTCGTACGCGCAGCGGCATCCGGAACTGGCGCGGCTCGCCACCGCCATCGCCGAGACCCGCTGGTCGAGCGGCGCCGAGGAGCCGGTGCGGGGCACCTGATCAGAGCAGCACGAGTTCCCGGGCCAGCATGTCGGTCCAGGTGCGGCGGGTGAAGTTGCAGCCGGTGTGCGCCACGAACTGCTCCAGGGTGCGTACCGGCCCGATGCCGAGCCGGTCGACCGGCGGGGTGTGCAGCATGTAGAGCACCCGGCGGCGGCTCAGCTCCTCGTAGCGGGCCCAGTCGGACTCGACGTGGTCGCTCCAGTGCCGCGGCCTGTCCTGCCGGATGTAGTAGTGCCAGGTCAGCACCTCGGTGGGGTGGAACAGGTCGTAGCCCCACGTGTAGGCGCGCAGGGCAAGCGTGATCTCCTCGCCGTGGAAGTAGATGCCCGGGTCGTAGGGCACCTCGGTGACGAACGAGCCGGGCGCGAAGAGGAACCCGGCGGCCAGGAACAGTGCCGGCTTGGGCGGTACGCCCGGCGCGGCCCCCTCGATGAGGCGCTGGCCGAAGACCGGTACGCCGATGTTCGTCCACTCGCTGACGACGATCTCGGCGGGCGCGCCCGCGCCGGTGAACTCCTGATCGGGCTCGTAGCTCGCCGGGTAGGCGGTCAGGACCGGCTTCGCCGCACCCGTCTCCCGTGCCATCCGGATCATCCGTACGTCCCAGTCCGGCGCGAACCGGGTGTGGCTGTCCACCTGCAACAGCCAGTCCTCGCCCCGGTACCGCTGGAACGTCTTGTCCCGGGCCCAGCAGGCGCCGCGGCTGTCGCGGGCGTCGTACTCCTGCACGTCCACCTGCGGCAGGTCCCGGATGGCCGAGATGTCCTCGTCGCCGAGGTGCTGCCAGCACACCGCGATGCGGACGTCCTCCGGGCGTGCCGCCTTGGCCAGGCAGTCCAGCACCGTCGGCACCAGTTCCCGGTCCCGGTACGACGCGATCGCCACGAAGATCGTCATGCGTCCGCCTCCGCCGGGACGAGGGCGTACGACTGGAACAGCAACGCCAGCGCGCGGTGCTCGTCGGCGGGGTCGGTGACCGGGAGCCGGTCCCCGCGCGACCGGATGTGGGCCAGGAGGTCCGGTTCCGGCGCCAGGCCGTACGCCTGGAGGTAGTAGGCGATCGACTCGGGCCAGAGCCAGCGCCCGTCGGTTCGGTAGGTCATCGGCACGACCTGTCCGCGTCCGGGCTCCACCACGTCGAGCCCGCGCGCGCTGGTGGCCAGCACCGGCGTGCCCGCGTCGAGGTACGCCGCCGCCCGGGCGAGGTCCGTGCCGGACAGCCGCTCGTGGCCCGGTGCGAAGCGTGCCCCGTCGTCGTCGACCTCGTCGAAGACGCGGGCGATCCGCGGCGGCTCCGCGTCCCGGTCGGCCCAGAGCAGCGCGCCGGACCGGCGGGCCGCGGCCGAGTAGGGCGGGAGCTTGTCGCCGTGGCGGTACACCTCGACCAGCGGGGCCGAGATCCCGGCCGCGGCGAGCGCGCGCATCACGGTCGCCGCCGTCCCGGCCTGCGGGCCGTTCGTCTCCAGCACGTAGACCGGCGCGGGCGGGATCACCGAGGCGGCCCACTCCGGGGCGATCCGCCATCCGCGCCACAGCGCCACCGCGCCGGGCTGCTGCCGCGCGGCGGCGACCGCGACCCGGTCGGTGTCGTCCATCAGGCCCTCGCGGCCGGTCAGGTCCGCCAGCGGCGGCACCCGCCCGCCGAAGACACGCGGATTCGGTACGGCCGACGCGAACGTGAACGCCAGATCGACCGGGCCGGGCGGCTCGGGAGGGGACACCGTGCCGGTGTCGGCGAGCCGCAGCCGCGCGTCGGCGAGCATCGCGTCCGGCACCCGGCCGCCGAGGTGCAGCAGCGCGGTGTGCAGCTGGTCCTGCTCCGTCATTCCGGGCCTCCTCGCGTTCTCGTCGGCGGGCGTCGGCGCATTCGACCACGGCGGCCGACGGGAGCGCCGCGTGGCGCCGGGGCTCGTGCCCGAAGGACACCGCGACCCGAGGCGTTCGTGCACCCGGTCAGAGCGGCGCCCCCGTGCGTACCAGCGCGGCGAGCGCCCGGTGGACGGCGACCGCCCCGGCCGGCGGCGGCGGGTCGGCGCGGCACCGGCGCAGGTGCCGCAGCAGACCCTCGTCGGCCAGCGCGCCCTCGTCGAGCAGCCGGTCGGCCAGGCCGGCCGGCCAGACCCAGGCGCCGTCGGTACGCAGGTGCGCGGTCAGGGCGGGCGCGGACCGCAGGTAGGTGACGAACGGCGGGATCTCGTCGTCGTCGACCGGCAGCCACGCTTCCCCGTCGCCGGCCAGGCGCACCTCGCCGGGCGGCTGCGGGGCCCGGATCAGCGCGGACCGGGACCGGGCCGCCCACTGGTACGCGGGCAACCGCAGGTCGGGCCGGTACACCTCGACCGGCGCGGCGTGCCCGGCGTCGGCGAGCGCCCGCTGCCCCCGCTCGGCGATCGCGGGCAGCTCGTCGTCGGGCGCCGTGGACTCGACCAGGTAGACGCGCACCGCGTCCACCGTGTCGTCCAGTCCGGGCGTGATCCGCCAGCAGCGCCACACACCGGAGGTGCGCGCCGGGTCCAGCACGTCGAGCAGCACCCGGTCGAGGTCGTCCACGGTGCCGCCCGCTGTCTCGTCCACCACGAGCGGCGCGGCCGTCGGGTAGAGCGGCAGGTCGGCCGGCGGGAACGGGACGAACAGGGCCGCCGGGCCGGCGTCCACGTCCTCGTCGGCCGCCGGGTCGGGCAGCAGCGGCGTCTCCGGGGGCAGCAGCGCGGCCAGGGCCGCGATCTCCGCCGCGGACTGCGGGAACGCGCCGAGCAGCCGTGCCGCGCAGGCGCCGTGGTCGCCACGGGCGAGCAGGGTACGCAGGCCGGCGAGGTCGCCGTCCGGGATCCGGCCCGCGGCGCGCAGGCAGAGCAGGTGCAGCAGGCCCGTGCTCATCGCGTCGCCGCCGTCTCGCGCAGGAAGGCGGCGGCCAGGCGGGCCGGCGTGGCGCCGCCGGGGTTGACGAGCGCGTCGCGGTCACCGGCCACGTCGGCCAGCTCCGTCAGGTCCAGCAGCCGCCAGCCGGGGGCCGGAACCGGCTCCCGGTGGGGTTCGCCGGTGGCGAGCACCACGCACCGCTCGTCGTCGGGGGCGCGGACGACGAGTGGCCGCCCGTCGCCGTTCACGGCCAGGTGGAGGGTGGACGCGCGCAGCACCGACCGCAGGTGCGTCGGCTGCGCCGCACCGGTCGCGGCCAGGCGCAGCAGCGCGTCGACCGGGTCGGTGGGAGAGTCCGGGAAGTGCGGGCGGTAGCCCGGGTTGTGCCGGAACTCGCCCAGCTCGCCGTCTCCGTCGACCTGCCACACCCCGAGGACCGCCTCGAACGGCGGCTCGTCGTCCGCGCCTGCCGGCCATTCCGGGTCGAGCAGGAACAGGAACTCGTCGTCGTTCATCAGCCCGTGTCCTCGTCCGCGTACTGGAGGGCGTGCCAGATGATCGCGGCGGCCAGCCGTACCGGCTCCGGGCCGCCCGGGTCGACCAGGACGTCGATGCCGTCCGGAAGCAGCTCGGCCAGCTCGACCGCCTCGACCCGGCGCCACTGCGGCGCGAAGGTGCGTGCGCGCTCGTCGGCCGAGGTGGCCACGACCACGCACGGCGTGTCGTCGAAGGAGTGGACGACGAGGGGACGGCCGTCGCCGTTCATCGCCAGGTCGAGTGGGGAGGCGCGCAGCGCGGCCTGCACCTGCTCGACCGCGGCGTCGCCGCGCATCATCCGGCGCAGCAGCACGTCGAGCGGCTCGGCGCTGTGGGTCATGGTTCCTCCAGGTGGCAGCGGCCCGCCGCGACGGTACGGTCACGGCGGGCCGTCCGTCCGGGATCAGGCGAACGGGTCCGGTGCGGCCGGGACCGGCACCGGAGGCAGCCCTTCCCGCGCGGCGTACTCGTTGAGCCAGCGCTCCAGCGGCGGGCCCGACGGCGCCACCCACGGCTCCGCGCCGTTCTTGGGCACGACCAGCGGGCCCACCGCGAGCGTGTCCATGATGTTGCCGGTCTCGGTGGCCCGGACCGTGTTGAACGGGTACACCCAGCACCACTCGTACTCGGCCGGTGCGTCCGGGGCGAGCAGCGTCAGCGGCTGCGCCGGGTTCTCCAGCCGGCGCAGCGCGGCCTGCGCCCGGGTGCGGGCGTCGTCGGCGTTCATCGGGTAGTCCTTCTCTGTCGATGGTGGTCGGACGGGGTGCCCGCCCCGGCCGCCGTGACGGCCGGGGCGGGCGGCGGGTCACCGCCGGGGTACGGGCGCGGTACGCGCCTCCGGCAGGGAACCGCCGGACGAGGTGGACATCGTGGCGCCGTTCACCGTCTCGGCGACCACCGGGCCGGCGTCGCGCTCCGGCCGGACCTGCGAGTCGTCGCCCTCGGCGGAGACGGCCCGCCCCGCCGGGTCGTACGCGAAGCGCGTCACCGCCTCGCCGGTGCGCCGTTCCACAAGCCGGCCGAGCAGGTCGTACGCGTAGTGCGTGACCTCGCCGGCCGCGTCGGTGCGCTCGACGAGCTGCCCGGCGGCGTCGTAGACGTACCGCTGGGTGCGGCCGTCGAAGTCGGTCTCGGACACCATCCGGCCGTTCGGGTCGTACGTGTAGCTCCACGTCGCGCCCGCCGGGTTGGTGACACGGACCAGCCGCAACTCGGTGTCGTACGCGTACTCGGTGCGGTTGCCCTCGTCGTCGATCTCGGCCGTGACCAGGTCGAACGCGCCGTACTCGCGGATCGTCCGGCGGCCGGTGGCGTCGACCCACTCGACCAGGTTGCCCTCGCCGTCGTAGAGGAACTCCTCGACCGAGCCGTCCGGGTTCTCCCGCCAGGCCAGGTCACCCTCCAGCGTCCAGCCGAACTCGGTGAGACCGGTGTCGTCCTGCATGCTGAACAGGCGGCCGAGCGCGTCGTAGACGTACTCCGTCTCGCCCTGCCCGGTGCTCACCGAGGTGATCCGCCCGGCCGGATCGTGCACGACGGCGGTCGGGCCGACGTGGGTGGTCGTGCCCCGGCCGTCGGCGGCCGGCTGCTCGTACCGGACCACCTCGCCGGAGGCGTCCACCTCGGCGACCATCAGGCCGTCGGGGCCGAACTGGCGGTTGCGGGTGCTGCCGTCGAAGTCGGTCCAGGACACCGCGCGACCGAGTTCGTCGTACGTGGTGACGGACCGGCTGCCGTCCGGCCGGGTGACCGCGACCAGCCGCCCGAGCGCGTCGTACTCGCTCGTGGTGGTGCGGCCCAGCGGGTCGGTCGTGGACCGCAGGCGGTACGCCTCGTCCCAGGCGTTGCGCGTGGTCGCACCGAGCGCGTCGGTCTCCGCGACCACCTGGAAGCGGTCGTTGAGCTCGTACGTGCGCACCGCGCCGAGCGAGTCGGTCACCACCGTGCGGCCCGGCTGGTAGTCGAACCGGTAGCGCAGGTAGCCGCCCCTGCCGTCGGTGGCGACGCACCGGCCGGCCTCGTCGTAGGTGTACGTGTACCACTCGCCGTTGCGGTCCTCCCAGCGCACCAGCCGCCCGTCGGCGTACGTGAAGCGCTCGGGGTCGCCCGAGGAGTTCGTCACCTCGATCAGGTTGAGGTCGGCGTCGTAGCCGAACTGCGACGCCGCCATCAGGTCACCGGCCGCGTTGGGCAGGGAGACCATCGTGACCAGCCCGGCGGACGAGGTGAACGCGATGGTGGCGCCGGTGGACGACAGCAGCCGCGTCGGCGTACCCCGGCGGTCGCGGTGGATCGTCCAGCGGACGCCGCTGTCGGTGACGTCGGTGAGCAGCGACTCGGTGTCCGACGCCGCGGCGAACAGCAGGCTGCGGCCGGACGTCGGGTCGGTCAGCAGCCAGCCGCCGCCCACCAGCCGGCGCAGCGGCAGCGTCCGGCCGGTCTCCGGCTGCGCCACCTCACCCTCGGCGGGCAGCGGGTAGGTGAGCAGCGAGCCGTCGGCGGCCAGGTAGCGGACCTGCTCGCCGTCGACGATGATCCGCTGGTCCAGGGTGGAGGCCCAGGCCCGGCCGAAGGATCGGCCCCACCGGTAGTCGGAGCGGTAGGTCCGCTCCAGGGTGAGCCCCGGCATGACCGCGTCGGTGTGGGTGAGGATCATCCGGCCGGTGGTGACGTCGATCGGATCGCCCACCGTCGGCGTCTGCGCGGTGGTCTTCGCCACCGCCTCGGGCGCCACACCGGCGAACGTCTCGGTGGTCGGCGAGAAGTCCGCCATGTCCACGTCGCTGTCGCCGTCGCGGACCGAGGCCATGTCGACGTCGCTGTCGGCGTCGCGGACGGAGGCCATGTCCGTGTCGGAGTCGGTGTCCCGGACCGAGGCCATGTCGACGTCGCTGCCCGGTGCCGGGTCGCTGGTCCGGATGACGACGACCGAGCCGTCGGGGGAGATCGCCGGGAGCGTGGCGAGCCCGGGGACCTGGGCGTCCTCGAAGGTGACCCGGCCCTGCCCGTCCTTCGACACGTTGATGACGTGCCCGACGCTCCCCGGACCACCGGGCCGCAGACCGACGATCGCGGTGGTGCCGTTCGGCATGGCGCCGAGGGCCTCCATCAGGCCGCGGATGCTGCCGACCTCGTCCACACCGCGGCCCGGGTACCGCTTCATGACCTCGCCGATCTCCATCGGCTGGGTCTGCGCCGGCACCTGGGTGACCGCGCCGGTCTGCCGGTACGCGTCGACGGCCAGGGTGAGCGGCACACAGTCGACGTTGGCGGTGACGCTGCCGGCGTCCCGATTGTCGTTGATCCGGCGCAGGTGGTCGCGGTCGACGGCGTCGAGCGTGCCGAGGTCCGCGTCCGTGTCGGCGGTGTCGCCGTGCAGGTTGGCGGCCAGCACCCGCAGCGTCGAACCGTCGTTCAACGTGTACTCGTACGACAGCTGGTCCCGGAACGAGTCGAGGATCCGGGCCTGCGCGGTCGGGTCGCCCTGCGCCGCCGTCAACTGGTCGGCGAGCGGCGTACGGAACGGGTCGGTGACGGGCGCGGCGGCGCCCCGGACGTCGGTGGTGCCGGTCTGCGGGCCCTGGAAGCCGTACCGGCGATCGCCGTGGCGCCCGCGACGGCTGCTGCCGCCCCGGCGCTCCGGGCTGCGTGACCTGTCGCTGCGCGGCGCGACGGTCACGATCCGGGCGTTCGACGAACTCGCCACCGGCGCGGGCGCGCCGGTGAACTCGGTCTCGGTGTAGTACGGGGCGGTGTCGGTGATCGCGTTGGGCCGCTGGCGCGGCATGATGCTCGCCACCGGAGGCCGGCTCTCGCGGGGCACGAACTCGTCGCCGGCGTATCCCGGCGCGGCCGGGGGGAACCACGACGGGATGTCGCGCCACCGGTCGGCGGCGTCCCGCCCGTGCTCGGCGTGCGCGATGTAGTCCAGCGCGACGGGCAGCGAGTTGACTTCCGACTCGTAGCCGCGGGCGTTCTCCGCGAAGCTCACGATCCGGGCGAAGTCCCGCCCGGCCTCGGACTCGATCTGGTCGAGCCTGATCCGGCCGCGCAGGTACCTGGCGATCTGGCTCGCGGTCCGCCGGCCGCCGCCGCGCTCCTCGGCGATCCGGTTGCCGAGGCCGATGTGCGTCCGCGTCACACCCCGGCGCGTGGTCGTGGTGGTGTTGTAGTAGTTGAGCGCGCCGACCAGCGGCTCGTTCTGGTGGCCGATCGCGTCCGACCGGACACCCGTGTAGGGCCGTGTGCCGATGTGCGGGAACACCGCTTCGCGGATCTCCTGGTAGCTCCGGGAGGCGGCGGAGTTCGGATCCTGGAGGTCGGCCCGCGACGCCGGCGCGACGTCGTCGAACCACTGGCGGGCGTGATACCCGACGGCGCCGGCCGGGGTGGTGACCGGCGGCGGCGACGGCGTGTCGCGCATCCGGGTCTCGTACCGCAGCACCTGTCCGTGCTCGTCCAGGATGGCGACCTGCACCTGGAACGGCATGCCGTAGAGCGCGCTCGGCGGCGGCGGTGCCGGGTTCGTGGGCAGGCTGCTGGGCGTCTGGTCGGAGGGCGCGGCGAGCGCCGGTTCCACGGTGGCCAGCGGGTGCGGCGTCGTCGGGGCGGGCGTGCAACTGGTCAGGCCCAGCGGGTCGGCGACGGTGAGCGGGTCGCTGACGTACGCGGTCGGGTTGGGCCCGCCGGACAGGCCGAGCGGGTCGGGGCTGACGTACCGGCCGGTGGCCGGGTCGTAGTAGCGGAACCGGTTGTAGTGCAGGCCGGTCTCGGCGTCGACGTACTGGCCGGGGAAGGCCAGCGGCGTCGCGGTGCGGTCGGCGCCGCGTCCCCACAGGTCACCCCGCGACCACCAGCGCAGACCGCCGCCCGGCTCGACCAGGTGGGTCGGGGTGCCGATGGTGTCGGTGATCATTGTGCGGAGGGTGCCGCCGTCGGTCTGCGCGACCGGCACCGGGGCGTCCGGGCGGTAGTCCCACGTGGTCGTGGTGGTGGCGCCGGTGGCGTCGCGGTGCGTCTGCTCCAGCATCAGGTCGCCGGACCAGGCGAAGGACACCTCCTCCACCACTTGGTCGTCGTCGCCGAGGCGCTGCTTGGCGATGCGCCGGCCGAAGCCGTCGTAGCGGTAGCGCCAGCGGTCGCCGCCGGGCGTGACGGCCAGGACCATGCGGTCCTCGGCGTCCCACTCGAACCGCCACGCGCCCGCGTCGTCGACCCGGCCGGTGAGGCGGCCCTTCGCGTCGTAGGAGAACGTCGCGTCGTCGGAGCGCACGAGCATGGTGCCGGTGAACTCCCAGCGCCCGCCGCCGGCGCCGACCAGGTTGCCGGCCTCGTCGTAGTCGTACCGCTGCGGGGCGTCCCCGTCGACGGCCCGGATGCGGCCGGTGTCGTCGGCGGTGAACGCCAGGTCACCGGCGAGCGAGTCGGCGATCGCGGTGACGCGGTCGGCGGCGTCGTAGGTGTAGCGGCGCTCGGCGCCGTCGGCGACGTGCTGGCCGGTGAGCCGGCCGGCCGCGTCGAACGTCTGCCGCAGCGCGACCAGGCCGCCAATGGTCCGGCTGATCTCGCGGCCGGCGTCGTCGTGGGTGAAGCCGAGCAGGTGCTCCCCGGCGGTCAGGCTCTCCGGGCGTCCGTCGGCGTCGAACGTCCAGCGGATCGACCGGCCCGACGGCGTGGTGCGGGTCTCGACCGCGCCGGAGGCGGTGTACGAGGTGCGCACCGTCCGCCCGTTGATCGTCTCGGTCAGCACCCGGCCGTCCGCGTCCCGGGTGAACCGCACCTGCGCGTCCGGGCTGAGGACGGCGGCGACGTGGCCGCCGGCGTCGTACTCGACGCGGGTGACGGCGTCGCCGACCCGGCGTTCGACGACCCGGCCCAGCGCGTCCCAGCGGTAGCGGGTGACGGTGCCGGCGGCGTCGGTGTGCGCGGCCAGCCGGCCCGCGTCGTCGTGCTCGTAGCGCTGGGTACGGCCGTCGAAGTCGGTCTGCCCGCACAGCCGGCCGGCCGCGTCGTACTCGTAGCGCCACGTCCGACCGGCCGGATTCCGCACCGTTGTCAGCCGTAGTTCCGTGTCGTACGTGAACTCGGTGCGGTTCCCCGCCTGATCCACCCGTGCCGTGGGCAGATCGAAGGGGCCGTACTCGAAGCTCACCGCCCTTCCTGATGCGTCGATGACGTCCACCAGATTCCCTTCACCGTCGTAGAACCACCGTTGCGTGGAGCCGTCCGGGCGGACCCGCCACGCGAGATCCCCCTCGGCGGTCCAGCCGTACGTCGTGACCGCGCCGTCCGGGGCCCAGGTCGCCCGGACCCGTCCGAACGCGTCGAACTCGATGTCGCCCGCGGGCGCGGGCGCGGGCCGGCGCGGCGGGACCGGGTGGGCCGAGCCGTCCGGGAGCGTGAGCGTGCGCGCGTCGTGGTCGAACCGGGTGACGCGACCGAGCTGGTCGGTGCGCGACAGCAGCCGGTGCGCCGCGTCCCACTCCTGCCGGACCGTCGCGCCCAGCGGGTCGACGATCGCGGTGACCCGGTGCTGCTCGTCGAACTCGTACCGGGTCACCTGGCCCAGCGAGTTCGTCACGTGCGTGACGCCGTCGTCGTACCGCAGGGAGTAGCGCAGCCAGTCACCGCCGCCGCCGGCCCGGACGCAGCGGCCCGCCTCGTCGTAGTCGTACCCGAACCACTCGCCGTTGCGGTCCTGCCAGCGCACGAGCCGGCCCGCCTCGTCGTAGCGCAGCCGCGTCTCGTGGCCGGAGGAGTTGCGGACCGCGACCAGGCGCCGCCGGTCGTCGTACCCGAAGGTGGGAAGGTGCACCGTGTCGTCCGCGGCGCGGACGTGCGCGCCGACGACCAGGTCGCCGGCCAGGTGCGGCACCACGACCAGGCCGGACGCGGAGAGCACCAGTTCGGGCGTGCCGTCGCCGGAGCGTTCGATCCGCCACCCGGTGCGGTCGGTGACCACGTCGGTGAGCCAGGCGTCGCCGTCCGGGCCGGCCGGCGCGAACAGCAGCGACCGGCCCGGCTCGGTGAGCAGCCAGCCGCCGCCGGCCAGCCGGCGCAGCGGCCCGCCGGGGCCGACGACCGGCAGCGCCTCGTCGCCCTCGGCCGGCATCGGGTACGTGTGGATCGAGCCGTCGGCGGCCAGGAACCGCGCGTACGTGTCGTCGGTGACGACGCGCTGGTCCAGCGTGGAGGCCCAGGTCGGGCCGAAGCAGCGGCCCCACCGGTAGTCGGAGCGGTGGGTCCGTTCCAGGGTGAGCCCGGGGAGCCGGGCGTCGACCTCGGTGTAGAGGACCCGGCCGGTGGTGACGTCGACCGGGTCGCCGACCACGGGGGCCTGCGCGGTGGGCGTGGCCACCTCGGCGGCGGGCACGTTCACCGGCGGCACCGGGGCCGGTGGCGGGGCCACCTCGGTCTCGTGCGCGCGGTAGGCGGCCCACCAGGCGTTCTCGGCCTCCGTCACAGCCCGCTCGGCTTCGGCGACGGCCTCCGCGTCCGCGTCCGTCCGGGAGGTCAGCCCGTCCAGGCGGGCCGCCGCAGCCGACAGCGTCTTCGCCGCGTCGGCGACGGCGAGCGCCGACGTACGCAGACCCGGGGGGAGGTCCCGGCCGGTGACGTCCCGGGCCGCCGCCTCGTCCAGCCGGACGACGAAGCCGCCGGGCACCCGGACCTCGGTGCCGGCCCGGTGCTTGCCGGCCGCGTCGCGGGACCGGGCGACGAAACGGAACTCGACGTCGTACTCGACCGCGGCGGTGAGCTTGTCGTCCGGGTCGGTGCGCCGGGCCGGCTTGCCGGTCGTGGCGGCGGCGACCTTGCCCTCGTCCTTCACCTGGGCGCCCGGGTCGGTCCGGTAGAGCTGCTGCTCGACCAGCGTGGCCGCGTTCACGGCGGCGAAGTCCTGCCGCTCGCCCACCCGGCTCGCGCCGCCCGGATGGCCCACGCCGCCGACGACGAGCGGCCCGGCCGTCTTCAGCGCGAACGAACGGCCGGCGGTCTGCTCGTACTCGGTGTCCGCGCTGCGCTTCGCCGAGCCGCCGATCTTCACTGTGGCGTCCGCGCGCAGGAGCTTCGGGCGGGCCACCAGCCGGGCGTCGAGGAACAGGTCGCGGCCGGCTCCGGCCGGCATCGGCAGCGGGAACGCGCCGTTCAGCATCGCCGGCAGCGCCTTGGTCCGGCTAACGGTCAGTGTGTCGCGCAGCGCCGCGTCGACGTCCCGGCCGGGCGTGGCGCCGGAGGCGACGAGCGCCTGCCGGGCCGCCTCGTGCAGGCCGGGCAGGTCGACCAGGACGTCCTCGACGGCGAACCGGCCCGGCTCGGGCAGCCGGTCGAACCCGGCCTCCTCGCGCCACCGCCGCCGCCCCTCGTCGGTGGTCTGCTCGGCGGGAACCGGCGTGACCGGGCCGGAGGCGGCCGGTTCCCTGCCCTCGGTCGCCGAGTACGTGGTGACGTCGTGGACCGCGTGGACCGACACGCCGCCCTCGGGCAGCCCTCTGCCGGTGACGGTGACGGTGAGGCGCACCGGCCCGCGGTACGTGGGCACCGGGCCGGAGACGGTCAGCGACTGCTCGTACGTGCGGCCGGTGCGCTCGGTCGACTTGGTGGCCTGGTTGCCGAGGGCGGCGGTGCCGGTCAGGCCGGCGGCGACGGTGCCGGAGGCCGGGCCGTGCCCGGCGGTGCGGGTGGCGTCGCCGTCGACCCGGTCGGTCTCGGTGCCCTGCGCGCGTCCGGTCAGCGTGACCTGCGCCGCCGTCCGCGAGGTGGTGCGGGTCTGCGCCTCGCCGACGACCGCGCGGTCGGTGACCGACAGTTCGTCGACCAGGTCGATGCCCGTGAAGCTCGGCTCGCCGACCGGCTCGGCGGCGAGCGTGACGTGGTACGTGGCGCCCCGGAACCGCCGTTCCAGCCGTACCGTCTCGCTCCGGCCGCCGTTGAGCGCGTCTGCCAGGTGCAGGTGGGCGGCGCCGAGGAAGCCGGTGCTGCCGAGCCCTCGGATCGGGTCGTTCGGGCCGCGGTCCCGGGTGGACGGCAGGATCGCCTGGGCGAGTTCCTCGCTCGACTCCCGGGCCAGGGCACGCCGCAGGTGCGGGATGCGGTCGGTGAGGTCGATGTGGGTGGTGACACCGCCGATGCCGAGCGATCGTCGCGGTCCGGGCCGGAACTCCGGCTGTGCCGCGTGGGCCGGTGTGCCGGGGCCGGCCGCGTCCTCGTCCTGCCGCTGCTGTGCCTCGCGTACCAGGTCTCGTTCCCGCTGCTGGTGCTCGGCCTGCGTGGCCCGCTCCTGCTCCTGCGCCGCCAGCAGCTCCTGCGTGGCCGTGTCGTGCGCGGCGGTCAGCTCGCCGAGTTCGCGCCGGTGGCGGTCCTGAAGCGCGGCGAAGGAGTCGTCGACGAGTTGCCGGGCCGCCGCGTCGACGGCGCGGTCCCGGTGGACCCGGTCGACGTAGGCGCGGGCGTCGCGCTGCTCGGTGTGCTGCCGCCGCAGCAGGTTCCCGCGTTCCGTGGCCTGTTCGCGGGCCATCCGGGCGCGCTGCTCGCCCTGGTCGGCGCGGAGCGTCCCGGCCCGCTCGGCGTGTTCCAACTGCAGCCGTACCTCGGCGGTGCCGTGCCGGCGGGCGCGGTCGCGGTCCTGGAGCCGCTGCAGCTCCGCCGGGGTCATCCGCATGACGACCGCGCCGGGCAGGGTGAGCCGGCGGCCTGCCCGCCGGGCCGGCGAGCCGGGCCAGCGGCCCAGCGGACGGAGGTTGCTGTCGTGCCGGGCCTCGGCGACCACCTCCGCCTCGACGTCCACCCGCACCAGCAGTTCGCGTTCGGCCCGGCCGCCGCCGAGGCGCAGCTTGGACACGCCCGAGACGCTGCGCTCGCTGACCCGCCCCCACGCCCGCCGCCACGGCGTGACGGACAGGATGACGGCACCGCCGGGCCGGCCGGTGCTGCCGCCGTGGTCGGCGACCGGCCCGCTGACCGAGGCGACGCCGGTGCCGGAGACGCTCAGCTCGATCGCGCGCGCGTTCGTCGTCTTGCGGGCGGTGCCGCTGGCGAAGGTCCGCTTGACCCGGGCGAACTCGGCGCCGTCGAGCACCGTCGGGTTGGCCGGCCGCAGCCGTACCCGCACGTCGGCGCGGGCGTCGGCGGCCCGGCGGCCGTGCCACAGGTTGCTCAACGCCAGCGGGCGGCTGAACAGCTCGGCGTCACCGGTGAGGCGTTCGGGCGACAGCTCGTCGGCGACCACGGTGGAGATCAGGCCGTCCTCGACCGTGTAGACGTCGTCCCGGCCGGCCTCGCGCAGCGTCTCGACCACCGCTTCCTGCAACCGGTCGGCGCCGACGAACGACTCCACCCGGCGTCCGTCGAGATCGTGCGGCCCGCCGGTCATCCGGCTCAGCGGAGGCGGGTACGCCATCGTCTCCACGTCGCGGGGGACCGGGCCGGGCTCCGCAGCGGGGCGCTGCCGGGACACGCGCGTCTCCGGGATGAGCATGCGCACGTCGAGGCGGTGCGTGCGGGGGCGCTGCTCGGACGTGGCGACGACGGTCGGCACGTCCCGGCCGTACGTCCCGAGGGACAGCTGCCGCCCCGCCTGGTTGACCCGCACCGTGGAGGTGGTGCTGACGGTGAGGTCGAGGGTGGCGGCGAACTCGCGCAGCCGTACCCCGGTGGGCTTGCCGTCGTCGTCGAGCGAGGGTCCGTGGTCGCTCTCGGTGGACTGCCCGCCGGTGACGGCGCTCTCGTCGGTGGTGCCCCAGGTGAGCGCGGCGCGCGGGCCGCCGAGCAGCGTCGAGGCGGCCTGGCCGAGCGGGCCCAGGATGCGGGGCTCCAGGCTCAGCTCGGCCGACCGGCTGTCGTCGCGGGCGCTGGTCACCGTGGACCTGGCGGTCCGCTTGGCGGCGGTGCCGATCTTGTCGTGGTCGAGCAGGTCGCCGTCGGACACGTCGCCGAGGCTGCCCCGGATGGTCACCACCGTGACGTGGTCGTGGAACGTGCCGATGCGGATCAGCGGGATCTTCAGACCGGGGCCGACGATCCGGTCCGCCAGGTGGCGCAGCTGGTCGGGGGAGAGCTGCGTCCGCAGGTCGGTGGACCGGGTCAACGCCGCCTGAAGCTCGGGGGTCAGCCCGTCGGCGAGCTGCTCGTCGCCGAAGTGCCGCAGCGTCTCGTCGCGGGTGGCCAGGCGGAACCGCTCGTGACCGGGCACCGACCGCACCGCGTCGGCGACCGTCTCGTACAGGCTCCGGTCGCCGACCCGGGTCAGGTACGCGCCGCCGAACGACTCGCCCTGCTCGACGCGTGCCGGTGCGAAGTGGGTCCGGTCGGCCCCGCGCCGTCCGCGCCACTCCCGGCCGTCCGAGTCGAGGGCGGTGCCGGGCAGCCGGTCGCCGGTGGTCCACTGGAGCGCGTCGACGGCACCGGACAGCATCCGCGGCGCGCGGCCCAGGACGCGCACCTGGACGCCGTACTCGACCCGGTAGCGGACGCCGGGCGCGGTGCCCGTCACCGTCTGCTTGCCGCCGGTCCGCTCGGCGATCGTCTGGGTGGTGCCGCGCTCCCGGCCGCCGCCGACGCGCGGCCCGACGACCAGGCTCAGCGGCGCGACGTCCACTCCGGCGCCCGCGAGGCCCCACAGACCCCACGGCCGCTTGGTGGCGGCGGCGCTCGTGCCCTCGCCGCCGAGCGCGGACGTGTCGACGTGGGTGAGCCCGTCGACCCGCTCCACCTCCTCGACGCGCCGGGCGACCAGGCGGACCTCGACCTGCCGGGCCCGGCCCGGGAAGAAGCGCCGCCAGCCGCCGCGCGCGGCGCGCGGCAGCGAACCCGACCGGACCCAGCCGTCGTGGACGTTCGCCGGGTCGGTGACCACCATCGCCGGCAGGCTGCCGGAGAACGTCGCGTCGCTGAGCAGCTTCTGCATCACCGGACGACCGGGCGCGCCGATCCGGACGAGGTCGGCCATGCCGTCCTCGGCGAGGATCGCCTCCACCTGGTCGAAGAACGTGGCCCCCGGATCGGCCGGCCGGCTCCGGACACTCTCAACCCCGAACCGGTCCGGCACCGGCGCGTCGAGCGTGCGGTCCGCGTCCGCCGGCGCGGTCGCGTCGCCCGTCCGCAACCCCGTGTGTACGGCGAGAGCGACGCTCCCCGAGGTCTCGACCGGTTCGGCGGCGGGACGGCCGGGCCGCACGAGCCGGGCCACGAACCGGATCGGCACCGTCACCTCGGTCAGTCCGGTGACCTTGACAGTGGTGGTGGACGTGTACGTGTCCTTGTGGGCGGCGGTGTACTCGACGGTGGGCGCCGTCGGCACCGAGCCGCCGATCCCGATGACGACACCGGGCATCGCGGTGAGCGTCACCTTCGGCTCGACGTGCCGGTCCCGGTTGTGGCGCAACGTGTGGGTGAGGTTCTCCCGGGTCTTGGCGGTGACCTTGCGCGGGTCGTCGTGGGCCCGGTCCACGGTGAGCGCGTCCCAGTCGAGGACGGCGGTGACCCGCAGCTCGGCGGGGCGCCCGCCGATCGTGACCGGGTACGGCCGGCCCTCGCCGAGGAACTGGTCCACGTCGTCGCGGCTGTCCGCCTCCACCGCGGCGACCACGTCGTCGGAAAGGCCGGGGTCGAGGTTCCGCAACGCCGTGCCGAGCGCCGCGTTCTCGGTGGCACGCAGCTGTTCGGCGAGGCCGAGGGTGCGGCTCTCCCGCAGGTAGGACGGCAGGCTCCGGCGTACCGCGTCGGGGGACGGAAGCGCCGGGGTGGTCTCGATGGCCGACGACGTGCCGCCCGCGGTGTCCTCTCCGGTGGTGGTCTCTTCCGCGGCGGACTCTTCTGCGATGGTGTCGCCGTCGGCGGTCGACCGGGTGGCCGGGTCGTCGGCCGGCGCGGACGTGGCCAGAGCGTCGTCGCTGTCGCTGTCGTGGTCGCCGTTGCTGTCGTGGTCGCCGAAGTCGCCGTAGCCGTCGTCGTCGCCGAACAGGTCGAAGCCGCCGGACTCGCTGTCGCTGTCGGTGTCGCTCGCCGGGGCCGGTGGTGGCACCCGGCGTGCGTAGGTGACGTGGCCCGACGGGTCGATCGTGCGGACCAGCTCCAGCCGGCCGCGCGGCCTGGCGCCGACCACGGGATGGTCGCGCGGCGGCCCACCCTGGTCGTCGTACACGATCAGGTGCACCTGGGTGCCGCGGGCGGCGGCGAACTCGACCACCTCGTGCGCGTTGGCGACGCGTCGCCGCTCGGCGTCGTCGATCGGCGTGTCGCGGCGCTGCGGTCCGGGGTCGGGGGCGAGCACGGCGCGGACGAAGTGGCCGTTGTCGTACGGGTTGCGCTGCCGCATCGCCGCGGCCTCGTCGAGACTCATCGCGTCCCGGCCGGCGCGCAGCGTGCGCATCCGCAGGTCGTCGGCGTCGTCGCCGGGCATCTCGGCGGCGATCGTGTCGTAGAGGGAACCCGGCTGCCGGCCGAGCCCGCCGCGGTCGGCGACGGCGGTGGCGGCGGCGAACTCCTGCTGGACGGTGCCGGCGTCGTCGGACGTCGCCAGCAGGTGCGCGGCGACGAGGCGCTGGCTGTCCGGCAGGCCCACGGTCCGCGCCGGCCGCGCCGGGTCCAGGTCGGGGTCGACGGCGGGCGGGACGGCCGGTGCCGGGGCGGCGCCCGGTGCCGGCAGCGAGACGGCGGTGAGGTAACGGTTGTGCGGTTGCGCGCCGAGCTGCCGGAGCTGCTGCGGCGTGAGCGTCTGCTGCCACGTCTGCGAGCCGGGTGCGATCTCGGTGGGCGCGGCGAACGGCTTCGGGGCGGCGACGGCCGGCTTGCGCAGGTCGGCCCGGTACTCCTTGAAGCCGGTGCCCTCGGTGTAGAACAACTGCCGGTTGACGTTCGTCGGCACCGCGTGCGACTGCGGCAGGAAGTTGCCGACGGCGAAGTCGGCCGCGAGCCGGGACAGGTCGGTGGGCGTGGCAGCGCCCACGAAGTCCGTCATGAAGGCCAGATCGCGGTCGGGATGCCTGTTGTTCTGCGACTCGACCTGGACGTCGACGGTGAGGACGTCCGCGAGCAGGTCGGCCGGCGTGGCCGCGCCGTGGGCGACGGCCAGCTCCTCGCCGTACGCCTGGTGCAGGCTCTCGGCCAGCAGGAGGAACTCCGCGCCCGCGTCGCCGAACCGGACGTCGGGCCGGCCGAGGGTGAGCAGGCCGTCGACGAACAGGTTCGGCTCCGGCGAGTACGGAAGCATCGGGTGGACGGTGGCCTGCCGGTCGCGGGACCGCATGTCCTCGTCCACCGCGGTGGTGAAGTCCCGGACGAAGGCGTCCCGCCCGGCCTGCGTGTCGAGCTTGGCGAGCCCTTCCTGGACGGCGGTCAGCTTCTGCCGCTCGATCCCGAGTTCCTTGCCCGAGCCCGGGCCGCCGTGCGCGGTGAGGTCGTCGATCCTCGCCCGGTGGTCGCGTGCGCGTCGTTCCAGCCGTTCCCGGGTACGCCGGATCAGGTCCTCGGTGTCACCGACGCGGTAACCGCCGGAGATCATCAGGGGCCGGGCCGGTGGCCCGTCCTGCGGCCCGGTCGCGTCCGGTTCGAAGCGGGTCCGGCGGTCGACGCGGTCGAAGACGTGTGTGCCGTCGGCTGTCGTACGGGCGCCCCGGTCGAAGTCCTGGATCGACACGTACGGGTAGCGCCGGGCCCCGCCGTCCGGGCCGCCCTGCGCGAGGCCCTGGATCGCGGCCACCGTGTCGGGGTCGCGGAGCACCTGGTTGCGGGTGCGGCCGTACGGGAACTTGCCGTTCTTCGTGCCGACCGCGTAGCCGTTCACCGCCACCGGCACGTCGAGGCTCTCCGCGAGCCGGGCCGCCCGGGCGACCGCCTCCCGGAAGGCGAGGTCGGGCACCTCGGCGGTGGTGTTGACGCCGAAGACGAACACGACTGTGGTGCCCGGGGCCAGGCCCTCGGTGACGGCGCGGACCACCTCGGGGATCTGGTCGACGTCGTCGGCGGGCAGCATCGAGTTGACGACGAACCCGATCGGCGCCCCGTCGTCCTTGAGGTCGGCCGTCTCCTGCCGGTAGTTGCCCGGGCCGACCTCGCGGGTGTGCCGGGTCAGCTCGTCGAACCGCGCGTTACGGCCGCCGGCCACCCGTACCGGCTCGAACCGGACCGGCGCCGTGCGGGGCGGCAGCCCGCCGCGGTCGGGCGAGAGCACGTCCGACCGCTGACCGGCGATCCGGTTCACGTTGCGCGCCAGCAGCCGCGGGTCCTGGCCCGGCGTGGTGGTCGCCATCAACGAGTTGTCGCCCTTGACGAACGTGCCGTCCAGGGCGCGGCCCGCCATCGAGTACTCGTCGCGCAGGCCGAGGAAGTGCCCGATCTCGTGCGCGAGATCCAGGTCGGAGGAGTGCGTCGACCAGCTGGTCTGGGTGGTCGGTGACGGGGTGCCGTGCAGCGCCACGGTGGCGTGCGCCTCGCTGGGCCGGGTCGTGAACTCCACGGTGACGTTCAGCTGATCGGCGCCGATCCGGAAGCCCTGGTTGTAGATCCGGTCGACCGCGTCGCGTACCCGGGTCTCGACGTCGGGCCGCGCGGCCGCCGCCGTGTCGTCCCGGGCGTCCAGGAAGACCTTGACCGTGAAGTCCTGCACCCTGCGGCCGTCGAGGTCCAGCACCCGATGGTCGTACGCGATCCGGTTGTCGACCGCGTCGAGACGCGGGCGGGGCCGGTCGTCCGCCGGAAGGGGCAGGCCGGCCTGCTCGTACGAGCGCGCGACCACGTCGGGCACGCGGGTGTCGGGATGGGGTCCACGGTCGATGACGTCGTACGCGCTGGTGTTCGCGACCCGGCGCGGCGCGGTGTCCCGCTGCTCGGCGCGTGCCCGGTCGATCTCGTCGCGGGTCTTGGGCGCGTCGAACCGGGGCGGCGGGACTCCCGGGACGCGCAAGGTGTCGTCGATCGGGGGAGCGCCCGGCGCGGTGTCGGTGCGGCGGCGGGCGTCCGGGTCCAGCGGCAGGCCGGTGACCGTGGCGAGGGCCTGGTCGACCTGGTCGGAGCCGGCCCGGCCGAGCGCGTCCCGCCACCCGTCGAAGTACGTGCGCACACCGCCGTCGTCGTCCTGGACGAAGTCCCGCACCGCGGCGGGGTCGCCGCCGCTCCGCAGGTACTCCGACGCGTTCACGAGCAGGTCGTGGCCACTTCGGGTGGAGTCGTTCCGGACCGATTCGGGCTCGTGTTCCCACGGCCGGGTGTCACCCGCGGCCCCGGTCACGGAGAGCGTGGGCTTGCCCGCCGCGAGGGACTCCTGCCAGGTGTTCGCGCCCTCGGTGACCACGAGCGTGGCGCGGTCCTGGAGCCCGGCCATCTGTTCCGGTGTGACGCGGGGCAGCGCCGCGACGTGGACGTCGGCGTTGCTCGTGGTGACGCCGCGCTCGCTGTTGCCGAGGACCAGGACGACAGTCGGCCGGTCGGGCCGGGCGGCGGCGGCCAGCCGGTCGACGACCGCCTGGTGCGGGGGAGTGTCGGGCGTGTCCCCGTAGTAGACGAGCACCACGTCGGTGGCGTCGTCGTCGACCAGGTCCGCGAGGTCGTCGGCCCCGGGAATGCCGGTGGTGGTGATGACCTCCCGGGCGGACGGCAGATCGGCGGGCGGTGGACGGCGGTAGGCCGGCACTCCGGTCGAGGTCTCGTCGAGTTCCGCCTGGACCGTCCCGGTGGTGCTGCGGACCTGCCGGGGGAACTGGTCCCACAGGAACGGCTGGAGCGTGACGACGTCGTGGTGCCTGCCACCGGCGGCGACGCGCAGCGGACCGGCCCACGCCTGCTGGAACCACTCCTGCTTCCGCTCCGCGGTCCACTCCGAGCCGTCGTCGTTCTTCGGTACGTCGACGGCCGGCAGCACGGTCAGCACGTCGCCCTCGGGGAGCGGCCTGCTGCCGACCTCGTCCAGGCGCAGGCTCTGGGTGTGGTTCTGCTCGCGGACCTTCTTGTCCCGGAACTCCTGCTGCCGCGCCA
The DNA here is from genome assembly GCF_008868145.1 of Micromonospora sp. AMSO1212t. Classification (NCBI taxonomy): domain Bacteria; kingdom Bacillati; phylum Actinomycetota; class Actinomycetes; order Micromonosporales; family Micromonosporaceae; genus Micromonospora; species Micromonospora sp. AMSO1212t. The sequence continues at coordinate 493 of NZ_WBKS01000001.1, read as the reverse complement.
CCTGCCACGCTTTGGCCCGTGGCGCGCCGGGCCAGTCCGTCGTCTTCCAGGCCTCCTCGCGCGTGCCGGGCGGCCCCTGCGGACGCATGACGACGTCCATCCCGCCGCGGTGGCCGGTCCACTCCCGGTGGAACAGGTCGTACGAGCCCGCCGGGGTCTCGAACTCCTCCTGCCGGCCGAGTTGCGCGGCGTAGTAGGGCGTCTTGTTGCCGGGATAGGTGAGCACGACCGTGCCCCGGTAGCCGGTGGCGGCCAGCCCGTCGAGCATCGCGATCGTCGCTGCCTGGTGGCCCAGGCCGGGCGACCCCTGGTCCACGACGTGCACGACGTCGTACTTCTCGTTCAGCTTCTGGCCGACGGGGGTCGGCACGGGCCGCGGCGCACGGCTGCGCAGCGTGGCGGGTGAGAGGTCCGTCGGGGTCAGGTCGACGGCCTGGGTCGTGGGACCGGCCGACGGCGGTGGTGGCACGCCCGGGGGTGGTGGCGGTGGGAG